>JACNLC010000055.1 GCA_014381725.1 Fidelibacterota bacterium
AAATTGGACTTGGAATATTGGAAGTAACACTTGGGGCTTATTTACTTTGGCTTCTTATTAAATTGATAAAAAACAAATTAGTAGGTATAACTCTTATGATTGGTGGAATATTTTTCATTACTTCATGTGGCGAACCTGCACCTGAAATTCATCCATCAGAAGTTACAATGAATTTAAATGTAAAATCTGGTGATTGGGTACCTGTTCCAGTAGGAGAATTCCTGTCTGGTTTTAATGAACATCGTGTTGATATTGATTATGATTTTGAAATTATGAAAACAGAAGTTACAAATGCAGAATTTGCAAAATATCTTAACGATGCAACAGCCAAAGGATTGATTTATATAAAAGAAAATGAAGTTTGGGGAAATTATCACGGTGATATTCTAGGTGGTGGAATTGATGAACATGGTGTTGCTGGGAATATAGGTCGTCATGAAAAATTGGTCAAGAACCAAGATTATCAATATTATAATTTAGCAGGAAAAAGAGCACGAATTACATTTGTGAATAACCAATTTGTAGTTTCAAAAGGGTATGAGAATTTCCCGGTTGTATATGTTTCGTGGATGGGTGCTAATGCCTTTGCTGATTTTTATGGTTGGAGACTTCCATTGAAATTAGAATGGGAAAAAGCTGCAAGATGGACAGATGGCCGTTCTTATCCATTTGGTAACTTTGAACTCGGACCAGATAATGGACCAAAATACGGTAACTATCATCACAGTGGTGATCCGTTTGATAGCTTTAATGGTTTAACTCCAATTGGATTTTATAATGGACAAACTCACGGTGATTTTGAAACTAAAGATAGCAAAAGCAAGTATGGCTGTTATGATATGGCTGGAAATGCAGGTGAATGGACTGGAGATATTGTTAGAGGTAGTCACCAAAGATATATCATGGGCGGAACAATGATGGAATATGCTTTTGAAATGCGTTCTGCTACTGAAAATAGTGGTGTCCCAGGATTTGATGACGATGAAACAGGTTACAATAAACCATATATGTCATTCCAAGTTGGGTTTAGATGTGCACGGGGCAATCTTGGGAATATACTTGAGAGAAATTTACACTCACATTAACAAATTAAAAGTATGAGAATGCTCAAGTTTTACCTTCAATTAGTAAAAACTCCGCAAACTGGCTTGTTGATATTTACTGCGTTTGCTGGATATCAAAGTGCCGTTAATGCTGGTTCAATGGCATTATCACAAGCAGACTTAATTCTCGCATTTGTTGGTTTATTGCTTGTTGTATGCGGAACAACTTCTCTTAATATGGTGTTTGACCACGATATAGATTCTCTAATGGAGCGGACTAAAAATCGTCCAATTCCAAAAGGTGTAATTTCAACTATGCAAGCATCGATTTTAAGTTGGTTAAGTATAATTATTGGTACTGCAATAAATTATAAAATATCATTGATATATAGTTTTGTGGTTCTGCTAGGATTCCTATTTGATTTTATAGTTTATACAATTTGGCTTAAGAGACGCTCAGCTTGGTCAATTGTTTTTGGTGGATTATCTGGTGGTATGCCAGTATTAGCTGGTAGAGTATTAGCAACCGGTAGTGTTGATATGATTGGAATTTTGCTGGCCATTGCCATATTGTTATGGATTCCAACACATATTCTAACTTTGGCTATGAATCACGATAAAGATTATAAATTGGCTGGAGTACCAACTTTCCCTAATAAACTAGGATTTAAAGCTACAAGATACATCATTGCTATTACAAATTTACTTACTGCAATCATTTTGGTCTTCGTTGGATACAATCTAAACATCAATGAAATGGGAATACAAATTTTGAGAATTGGTAGTTTAGTTTTATTCATATTATCTTTTAGATTGGTTATTGATCCATCTAGAGAAAGAAATTTTACATTATTCAAATACGCATCTCTCTTTATGGCAGGAGTTATGCTAATATTTATTTTATGATAGAGGATTCAGATTCTAATCTGAATCGATGAAAAAATGTGATAATCACATTAGTTGATAAATAAAAAAAGAAAGGGAATAACATGGAAATGGCACTTTGGCAACAAGGCGTTTTGTTATTAACAGGGTTGATTGCGATTTATATGATTAAATTCTTCGTAGATCAACAGAAAAATGAGGGGACAGCAGGAACATTTAATATTTATTATATGATTTCATTTGCAGTCTTATTGGTATCTGGACTACTTCTCATCTTCAATGGTTGGGATATTCTAGGATTATTTGGTGAGGATTCACAACCAAGTAAATTTGTCGCAATTGTAGCTGGTTTAATACCATTCTCACTTGCTATTGGTTTAGTGATGCAGTACTATCCAGAACATGGCAAAAATACACTAATATTCTTTATTGTTGGATTGCTACTAATTGCAACAACGAAATATGCGTATACAACACCACCAGGATGGGGAAAAATCGTTTATCCATTATTCCATGCAATTGCAGGTTTTACAATTTTCTTTTTACCTTTGTTTGCATCAAAAGCAGGTAAAGCTCCAGCTGGCTTTTATAATGTAACCATAGGTGGGACTATCATTGGCATTGGTGGAATAGCGTTGGCATTCATCATGAATGGTAAACAATTACTATTCTTCTCAGCTGACTTTGTATCACTTATTCTTGCTCCTGTATTATTTCTCACAGCGTTATTTTTTATGCTTGGATTTACAAAGAAATAATTACTAATTAAATCTTGTAAAAGGGCGTTTTTAAACGCCCTTTTTTCTACTTATGATTTCAAAATTTATAGTAAATCGAAAATATCTGCTGTTAAGTTCAGGTATTATGTGGTGTGGTGTTGGGATACTGCTCAATATTATAGCTTATCATTGGGTTAAAGAATTTTCAACTTTTGGAATTATATTATCAGTTAGTATCGGTACTATATTAGGTATCGTCATCGCTAAATTTGGATTTAGCAAAATTGCCAATAAAAACATCTTCCGTATATTTAAATTACCTGAAAAGGTTACTTTGTTTGCATTCCAAGAACCAAAAAGTTATATTCTCATTTTGTTTATGATGAGTTTAGGGGTTTTTATGCGAAAATCTGGATATGTCCCTGAGATACTACTAGCGCTAATCTACATCGGAATAGGGTCTGCTTTATTTTTAGCTGGATTAACATATTTTGTGTCATTTTACAAGCGAAGTTAAGAACAAAGATTGAACCGGACTTGCATGTTATGAGTACTGAGTTAGTGAAGATTAAGTAAGTAAATTCTGTACTTTTGATTAAACATTAAATATGATTTTGTTGGTGACACAGCAGAAAATAGCTAATAGTACAGTATAATCTTTTCTTATAAAAATTCATAAAATGTAAATTATGAACTAGTTAACTTAAACCAACCACAAATTACCAACTAGAAAATTTCTTTAAAAACTGCATATTGATTCTTGCATACATCAAAAAAAACCTTGTAAAATTGGATAAGAAAATCTTGATGTCTTTATACAATTGGTTGAAATTATTATCAAGATTCTAAATAAATGATTTTGAAATTATAGAATTTACAGGGATTATTTGTACTGATATGAAAACTGAATATGGTAGCGGAAATTATATATATTTCAAGATCTTCTACCTCAATAAAAATTCAATTAACATAAACTAAAGGATCTAAAATGGCTTATTGGCGAGTACCGCTGGATATCAAAAAAGTGGAAGTTCCTCACGGAAATGTCCATATTGATAAAGAACAATGTAAGGGGTGCAAATTCTGCGTAGAATATTGCCCTCGAGATGTATTGGAAATGTCAGCAGAATTCAACAGAAAAGGATATCATTATCCTGTCGTATTAAAGCAAGGTGCGTGCGTAAATTGCAATCTGTGCGAGATGATCTGTCCCGATTTCTCAATTTTTGTCATGGAAGGTAAACCGCGAAATCCTGAAGCAGATGAAATTATAGATAGAAAGGATAATCAATGAAAGCAGATCCAATTGGTGTAGCAACAGGTAGTCACTATATTGATGGAGACCATGCGTGTGCAGAAGGTGCAATTGCTGCAGGTTGTAGGTTTTTAGCAGGATATCCAATCACACCATCAACAGAAGTTGCTGAAAGAGTTGCTGAAAGATTTCCTTTTGTAGGTGGGCAGTTTATTCAAATGGAAGATGAATTAGCTTCAATGGCAGCAGTTTCTGGAGCAGTTTGGGGTGGTGCTAAATCGATGACTGTTACTTCAGGTCCGGGATTTTCCTTAATGATGGAAAATTTGGGATTGGCCACAATGATGGAAGTCCCTTGCGTTTTAGTGAATGTGCAAAGAGGGGGACCATCAACAGGGCTACCAACACTTACTGGCCAAGCTGATATGATGCAAGCACGATGGGGTTCTCACGGAGATTATGAGCTCATTTCAATTTGTCCGAACTCACCACAAGAATGTTTTGATTTGACAATTGAAGCTTTCAATTTATCTGAAAAATGGCGTGTTCCAGTAATGTTTATGATGGACGAATGTGTAGGTCATATGATTGAGAAAGTAGTAATCCCAGAAGCTGACAAAATAGAAATCACTCCACGAGAATTTTACAAAGGTGATAAAGAAAAATACAGACCTTTTCGTTTTGATGGTAAAGGCATTGCTCCAATGGTTAAAGCTGGTGATGGTTATTTTATACATATTACTGGATTAACTCACGATGAACGCGGATATCCAGTTATTAATGAACAAGCACAAGACAAAAATGTTAGACATCTTGTAGATAAAATTCTCAAAAATGAAGACAAAATAAGAATCATAGAAGAAGACCAAATTGATGGCGCTGATGTTGTAGTTGTTTCTTATGGAATTACATCGAGAGTTGCGCTAAAAGCTGTAGAATTGGCTCGTAAAAAAGGAATAAAAGTTGGAATAATGCGTTTAATTACTGTTTGGCCATTTCCAGAAAGTAGAATTAGAGAACTTGCTCCAAAAGTAAAAGCTTTTGTGGTGCCTGAAATCAATCTTGGACAAATTTGTTTAGAAGTTGAGAGATGTGCACAAGGAAAGGCGAAAACTACATTAGTATCACATGCAGGTGGATGGGTTCACGATCCAGCTGACATTCTGAAAGCGATTGAAGAGGGGGTAAAATGAGTAACTCTAAAGGACAAATATTGTCAAACAAACTAGAAATTCCTAAATCTGATGAGTTAAAGCACCCTATGGAAGGCTATTTGCGGGAAGAGAGATTTCCGCATATTTGGTGCTCTACTTGTGGTATTGGAACAGTGCTTACAGGATTTATCACAGGTTTACAAAAATCAGGATTGGATAGAGAAAAAGTAGCTGTTGTTTCAGGTATTGGGTGTTCTGGGCGTGCAGCAGGTTATTTACGATTAGATTCATTTCATTCCACTCACGGACGGGCAATTCCATTTGCAACTGGTTTGGCACTTGGAAATCCGGAATTAAAAGTGGTGGTAATTAGTGGTGATGGAGATATCGCGGCGATTGGTGGAAACCACTTCATACACGCTGCTCGAAGAAATATGAATTTAACAGTAATATGTATTAACAACTTCAATTACGCAATGACTGGTGGGCAAGCTGGCCCGACAACTCCTGAAGAAGCCAATGCTTCTACAGCTCCTTTCGGATGTTACGAATATCCGTTTAATTTACCATTTTTGGCAGAGTCTAGTGGTGCGATCTATGTAGCTAGATGGACCTCTCTTCATATTCGTAGAGTATCTAACTCAATTTCAGAAGCATTATTGAAACCAGGATTTTCATTTATTGAAGTAATTGCTCCATGTCCTACTTTGTATGCTAGAAGGAATCGGTTGGGCTCTGGACTTGATTTGATGAAATTCTACCACGACAGTGCAATAATTGACCATAATGCTGATACTCGGGATATAGATATTGGATATCAGGATAGAATTACAATAGGTAAATTTGTAGATAAAGATAAACCAACATTTTTGGAAAATAAAGATAACTTCCTAAAGAAAAAACTCGGTGATAAATTTATTCAATACACCGGACAAAATTGGGAATAGAAACAGAATGCAGGAGCAGTAGGCAGTAGTAGGCAGAGATAATAATTATGCAACTGCAGCTGCATACTAATTAATAAGGGGCAAAAAATGGACATAAGATTTTCAGGTTTTGGGGGACAGGGAATTATAAAATCGGGGACGCTAATTGGGAAAGCGGCATCTCTTTACAGTAATAAATTTGGGACAATGACACAAAGTTTTGGTCCTGAAGCTCGTGGTGGTGCTTGCTCTGCTCAAGTAGTAATTGATGATAAACCAGTGTTGTATCCTTATATATTGAGTCCGGAAATTCTCGTTTCAATGTCACAAGAAGCTTACGAGAAATTCATAAAAGACCCAGAAAAAGGTAGCATTGTTCTAACTGACACCGATTTGGTGAAACCAAAAACAATCAGAAAAGATGTGAAAATGTATTCCATTCCATCTACTCGAATTGCTGAGGAAATGGGAAACAGAATTTTTGCAAATGTTGTGATGGTTGGATTTTTTACTGCTATCACTAAAGTTGTAGGTTTAGAAGCGATGAAAAAAGCACTTCCAGGTTCTGTGCCTGATAGATTTATCGATATCAATATAGAAGCTCTGGAGAGAGGTTACAACTTCGGAATTGAGTTGTTAGAAAAAGAGCAACCTAAAAAGAAAGCAAAAGCGAAAGCATAAAAATGTCAGTTAACAAATCAACCAACAAATTTCAAGAAATACTAAAAAATGATTCTGCTACTTTATCGTTTACTGACCATATAAAGGAAAAATATAAGGTTGGCTGGGTAAATCCTTCTCCCTGTATGGAAGCTTGCCCTGCAGGAGTAAATGTAAAATCGTATATTTCTTTGATTGCAGCTGGAAAATTCCACGATGCATTGAAAGTTGTCAGAGAAAGAAATCCGTTACCTGGTATTTGTGGTCGAATTTGCACACATCCCTGCGAGACATCTTGTAATAGAAATGAAATAGATGAACCTGTTGCAATTTGTTGGTTAAAAAGATTTATAGCAGATTATGAACTCAAACATCCAATGCCAAAGCCTGAAAAAATCGCAGGTAAAAGAAGAGAAAAGATTGCGGTTATTGGTTCTGGACCTGCAGGATTAACAACTGCCCACGACCTTGCTTTGCTTGGATATAAAGTAACTATATTTGAAGAATTATCTGAACCGGGGGGAATGTTAATTGCTGGAATTCCATCTTACAGAATGCCCCGTGATATTCTTAAAGTCGAAATTGATTATATCAAAGATTTGGGTGTAGAAATAAAAACTAATTCTCGAATTAAGGGCAAAAATGCAGTTGAAGGACTCATCCAAAAAGGTTTCAATGCAGTTTTTATTGCAATTGGTGCACATCAAGGGAAAAAGCTAAATGTTCCAGGCGAAGAGGATTTTGTAGGATTTCTTGATGCGGTTACATTTTTGCGTGGTGTGAATTTTGATAAACCAAAAAAACCAGGTGATAAAGTTATTGTAATCGGTGGTGGAAATTCTGCAATCGATGCAGCGAGAACTGCGATTCGTTTGAATTGCGAGGATGTAAACATTGTTTACAGAAGAACTAGAAATGAAATGCCAGCAAATGATGCCGAAATTGAAGAAGCAGAAAATGAGGGTGTTAACATTCACTATCTTGCTGCACCTGTAAAAATTATAGGTATTAATGGAAAAGTCACAGGAATGGAATGCGTCAAAATGGAGTTGGGTGTACCTGATGAAAGTGGACGAAGAAGACCAATTCCAATCAAAGGTTCTGAATATGTTATTGATGCTGATGTAATAATTCCAGCTATCAGTCAAGAACCTGATTTAACATTTTTGCCAGCGAGCCATAAACTCAATATTTCAAAATGGAATACTTTTGTAGCAAATGAATCCACAATGGAAACGAATATCCCTGGGGTTTTTGCAGGTGGTGATGCGGTTACTGGACCAAATACCGTTATTGATGCAATCTCACAAGGTCATATAGCTGCAGAATCAATTGACCGATTTATCAACGGAATATCTCAACAAAGAGTTCAACATCCAACACGGAAATTTGAAACTGAAATAGCGTGCAATTTGAAAACACTACCAAAAACAAAACGAGCAGAAATGCCGATGGAGAAAGTAGAATCACGAACGACTTCTTTTGATGAAGTCGAATTCGGATTTGACGAAGCTCAAGCAATTGCAGAAGCCCAAAGATGTTTGCGTTGTGGTCCGTGCGATGAGTGTTATACTTGTGTTCCTGAATGCGATAAAGGTTTAGCCATCCTTGCAAATGATGAAGGTGATTGCTTACTACGATATCCTCCGAATTTTCCAATTCACGAAAACCAAAATGAGATTTTGCAAGGTGAATTGAAATCTACAGGAAAAGGGACAATCAAGTTTCAAGTTAATCCTATAGTCCCGACTGTTAAAGAAAAACTTTGCCGAGGTTGTGGAGATTGTGTAAAAGTCTGCGAATATGGTGCTTGCGAATTGGTACAGATAGGCGATGAAGTATTTGTTTCAAGAATTAATCCTGATATTTGTCGAGGTTGTGGAACTTGTGTTGCATTTTGTCCATCTAGTGCAATTCAACCGGGACATTTCACAAGTAATTGGTTAGAGTTTAAATTACAAAATATCAAACCGAAAACGAAAAATGTAGTTGTTTTCTCTTGTAATTGGAATGGTTCAACATTTGATTTGAATACAGGGAAAACTAATGTCATTTACATCAATGCAATGTGTACTGGCCGTATTGAAACTTCATTCATTCTAAAAGCTCTTGAGCTTGGTGCTGACGGAGTTCTAATTACAGGATGTAGTACAGAAGAATGCCATTATGAATTTGGTGCTACTAAGTTTATTGAAACTTACGACAAAACTAAAAAATTGGCGGATATGCTCGGAATAGCAGACAAAAAAATTGGCTATGAGCAAATTCCGAGTGCAGATACTTATAAATTCATCGAATCGGTAAAAGGATTTATCAAACAATTATGAATTACGAGTTAATAATTACGAATATCTTTGCGTCTTTGCGACTTAGTTGGACTGAAAGGAAAAAATATGTTAATTGATAAAATCAAAAAGACCAATGCTCTTGCTTGTTTGGAATGTGGAAAATGCACAGGTGTTTGTCCTGTTTCTAGATTTTCAAGACAATATTCTCCGAGAAGTATATTAACTAGAACAGTTCGTGAAGATTTTGATTCTCTTTATACCGAATATGACCTATGGAGTTGCTTAACTTGTAAGCGATGTGACGAAGTATGTATTTCCAATATCAAATACAGCGATTTAACTCAAATTGTAAGAACATCTGCTAAAGATTCAGGATTTCACGGAAAATGTTCACACTCCGGTGCGATGGAACTTCTTCAAAAAACTATGACGACTGAGGATTTAAAGCAGAACCGTCTAGGTTGGGTTACTGATGATTTAAAAATTTCTGATAAAGGTGATATTCTATATTTTGTTGGTTGTTCTCCTTATTTTGACATTTTCTTTACTGATTTGGATTTATCAATCTTGGATGCCGCTAAAAGCAGTATAAAGATTTTAAATAGAATGGGAGTTACTCCAGCAGTAATGTCGGATGAAAGATGTTGTGGCCACGATTTGTTATGGAACGGCGACGATGAAAATTTCAAAATGTTAGCAGAGAAAAATTTGGAAGCTGTTACAAATACAGGAGCTAAGACAATCCTGTTTTCTTGTGCGGAATGTATGAGTGCATTTAAAGATCTATATCCAAAATATGGAATGCCTGTAAAATTAGAACTCAAACATATGAGTCAATTTATTGCCGAAAAGATGAGTGATGGAGACATAGAATTAACAGATTCCAATGAGAAAATTACTTATCAAGACCCTTGTCGTCTTGGCAGACATCTTGGAATTTATGACGAACCACGACAAGTATTAAACGGATCAGATAATTTTGTAGAGATGAAGCAGAATAGCAAAGGTTCGTTATGTTGCGGAGTAAGTGGGTGGATGAATTGTGATATTACATCAAAAGGAATTCAGAAAGAACGCCTGAAACAAGCTGAGGAAACAGGAGCAGAAACACTAGCGGTTGCGTGCCCTAAATGTCAAATTCACTTGACTTGCACAAAGAAAGATGATGTAGTAAAAGAAAAATTTGATGTTGAAATTAGAGATATTTCTTCAATCACTTTGGAGAGAATGAAGTAAAGGTGAATGGAGATAGGAAACCGATAATCCTCAAATTCACCTCTTGAGAGGGGTGTACCGAGGGACGGTGTGAGATAAACTGTGTTAGCTAATGGTTAATAGTTATTGAAAAAAAACATTTGCAAAATTGGAATAATTAGTGATTGAAAAAGTGAGAAAGAGTTAGAGATAGCCTTCGTGTTATTTGCTCTACGCTCACTGCTAAATGCTAAATTAAAATTATAATCGGAGCACTTAATGGAAAACGATAGTATAAGAATAGGTGTATTTGTATGCGAGTGCGGAATGAACATTGCCGGTTCACTGGATTGTGAGGCGGTCAGGGAAGAAGCAGAAAAACTTCCTAATGTTGTTTGTTCTGTCCGTAACAAATATACTTGTGCTGAACCAGGTCAGCAAGAAATAAAGAAATATATCAAAAGTCACAATCTGAACAGAGTTGTAGTTGCTTCTTGCACACCAAGAATGCACGAACCAACTTTCAGAAATTGTGTAGCAGAAGCTGGATTAAATCCATATTTAATGGAAATGGCTAATATCCGGGAGCATTGCAGTTGGACACACATAGATGATTGGGATGGTGCAACAGAAAAAGCAAAAGATATTGTAAAAGTATCAGTTGCTCGTGCTGCTTTGCTTCAACCACAAACTGAAACAGAGCTTCCAGTAACAAAAGCAGTTTTAGTAGTTGGTGGTGGTGTTTCTGGGATTCAAGCTTCATTAGATTTGGCAGATGCAGGATATCAAGTTCATCTCGTAGAAAAAGAGGCATCCATTGGAGGGCTAATGGCAGCGTTAGACAAGACCTACCCCACGATGGATTGCTCTATCTGAATACTCGGACCTAAAATGATGGATGCCGGTCGGCATCCCCTAATAAACTTGATGACTTACAGCGAAATCGAAAATGTAGGTGGATATATTGGTAACTTTAATGTAACAGTTCGTAAAAAAGCTCGTTATGTAGATGAAAACGAATGCAACGCTTGTGGTGAGTGCGAAAAAATATGTCCCGTAGTTGCACCTGATTCTTTCCAAGAAGGATTCTCTTCTCGAAAGGCAATTTATATGCCTTTCCCTCAAGCAGTTCCTTCAGTCTTTATTTTAGATGATCAAGATTGCTTGGGACATAATCCAATTGCTTGCGGAAAATGTGCAGATGTATGTGAGAAAAACTGTATCGATTTCGATATGAAAGACGAAATTGTAAATCTTGAAGTTGGAGCAGTAATTGTCGCAACTGGTATGGATGTGTATGACCCAACTGAAATGGATGAATATGGTTATACGAAATATGAAAATGTTATCACAAGTATGGAGTTCGAAAGATTGATTTCTGCAGGTGGTCCAACAGAAGGTCATTTTATAAGACCAACTGACCATAAAACTCCAAAACGAATTGGATTTATCCAATGTGTTGGTTCACGATCGCAATCTCCAATTGGGAATCCGTATTGCAGTAACATTTGTTGTATGAATACAATTAAAGATAGTTTGTTGCTGAAAGATCACTACAAAGATGTGGATATTTCTGTCTTCTATATGGATATTCGTGCTTTTGGTAAAGGTTTTGAGGATTTGTATCAGCGAAGTAAACAAGCTGGAGTGAAATATCTGAGAGGTTTACCTGGTGAAATATTTGAAGATGATAAAACTAAAAATCTTACACTATTAGCAGAAGATACAACAACTGGTGAAATTATTGACCATGAATTTGATTTGGTTGTTCTTTCAGTTGGAGTTATTCCAAGAAAAGATAGTGGTTTGGTTCAGAAACTTTTAACTTTATCAAAAACAGAAGATGGATTCTTTATGGAATCGCATCCTAAACTTAAACCTGTAGATGCTCCAACCGGTGGAGTATTTTTTGCAGGATGTGCAGAATTTCCAAAGGATGTAAAAGATAGTGTAACTCAAGCAAGTGCGGCAGCAGCGAGAGCTCAAATTCTAATGAATGCTGGTCAGATTAGTGTAGAAGCTATTACTTCTGTGATAGACCAAAATATGTGCACTTCCTGTGGGATTTGTGTAAAGGCGTGTCCATTTAATGCAATTACAGGTGGTGATGCAAAAACCAAAACACCAGCTCAAGTAATTGAGGCGGCTTGTAAAGGATGTGGAACTTGTGCAGCAGAATGTAATTTTGATGCAATAACAATGAAGCATTTTGAAGACGAACAAATTATGGCTCAAGTTGAAGCAATATTGGATAAAGATGCAGAAGATAAAACTCTTGTGTTTGCTTGTAATTGGTGTTCTTATGCAGGTGCAGATTTGGCAGGACTATCTCGTTTGCAATATCCAACATCACAAAGAGTTATAAGAACTATGTGTAGTGGACGAGTTGATTCAAAATTCATTCTTCACGCATTTGAAGAGGGTGCACCGATAGTTCTTGTTTCGGGGTGTCACTTTGCTGACTGCCATTATATTGATGCTAATAGATGGACGGTTAAAAGAGTAGAAAAACTTTGGGACAAACTAGAAAAACTAGGTATTCGTCCAGAAAGATTACAGTTAGAGTGGATTAGTGCAGCAGAAGGCCAAAAGTGGAAAAGAACAATGGAAGAAATGGAAGAGATGCGTAAAAGTGTAACGACTGAAGAAATCGAATTCACTCAAAAAGTGCTCAAAGAAGAACGCGAAAAAGCGGAAGCCAAGAAAGCAAAAAGAGCATTGAAGAAAAAAGAAACAGTGTCTGTGCCAATAAATTAGTAAGCAGGAGCAGTAGAGTTAAATAACTTAGGAGAAAAAATGCAAGAAGTTGATTACAAATGTTTACGATGTGGTCATATATTTAAGAGCCAGTATGACCCAAAAGTTCCGATGGAACGAGCTTGTCCCGAATGTAGTAGTAATAGTGTTCGTCGGCAAAAAAAGAGTAAATAAGCGTTTTGTAACAAGGAAAGGAAGTTTATTATGTTTGACCCATTAGAAGATGAACTAAAATTAATGGAAGAAATCGAGAAAAATATCTGTGAAAAAACAAGATGTGAAAAACTTCCAAAAGCATTGAAATTGACGGATCCGATAAAACGGATTCCGATGCGAGATTATTATGTGCTTCCGGAAACCTCTACTCTTCAGTCCGTTGTCGAATTAATGAGAGAAAAACACATTGTTAGTGTTACTTTAATTAAGGATGATGGAACTATCTCTGGTATATTTACAACTCGTGATGTATTAACTAGAACGGTTTGCAGAAAATTGGATTATGAAAATGAACTCGTGCGAGATTATATGACTGTTAATCCTCAAACTTTAAGGATGAATGATCCAATTGCATTTGCATTGAATCGTATGGTTGATGGAGGTTATAGAAACATCCCAATTATTGATAAATCCAAAAAACCTGTAGGGATGATAAGTATGCGATGTGTTGTAACATATATTGCCGATTATTATTACAACGAAGTTATGAATATCCCACCAAAACCCGTCCGAAGAGGAACAAGACGAGAAGGCGGATAGAGAGGTTCGTCAAGTATTTTCAAAAAGCAATTCAGATAGTCAATTATTCGTTTGATTGTATTTACAATGAAGAATTATTCCCCACCTAAACGAATACAAGCCACTTTTGGAAAAGTGGAACACCATAAAAAAGTGGGGGAGATTATCAGCTCTCATTCCCTCAATAAACAGGATATATATCAACTAGCATTGTTAGGATTAAAATACGAGAAACCAATTCGTGTGCTTGATATTGGTTGTGGATTTGGCAGATTCTCTCAATCACTAAATAATCTAATACCGAAGAAATCCAAGTGCATTGGAGTTGACTGTTTAGAAGAAAACCGTAAACCTTTTTTGCAAACTGTAGAAAACCTTGGTTTTGAAAGTGAATTTATTGCAGGTCCTGCAGAAATTATAAATCAATTACCTGAAAATTATTTTGACTTAGTTCTATCTAGTTTTTCGTTATATTTTTTTCCTGAGATATTAACTGATATTCCACGCATTTTGAAAAGTGATGGAAACTTTGTTGCAATTACCCATTCGAAATATTCTTTACAAGAAATGTTAAACGATATACGAACAAGTGTTATGAGTGCAAATGTTGATATTGAAAATCGATTTTACTACGAGAAATTATTGGATAAATTTTCGTCAGAAAACGGGTTTGCATTACTTGCGGAACAATTTGAGAATGTGGAAGAAATACAATACAGTAATTTACTACATTTCCCGCCAGAAAAGCTGACTCCTTGCTATGATTACATAGATTTTAGATTATCATTAATGAAAGATGATATGCATTTTGGGAATGTAATTAGTGATGAAAATTTCTATAACACCTTGCAAAAAACTATTGAGTTTAAAGCAAAGAAATTTGGAAAGTATATTTTGAATAAGAGTGATACTATTTTTGTTTCTAATAACAAAATTCGGAGCAACTTCTAATGAAGAAAAGAAAATATTGTTCAGTTTGTTCAAGGGAAATTGAAAACCGAAAAATAGATGATAGAATAAGAGACTATTGCTCAAAATGCGATATTGTTCACTATGATAATCCATTACCCGTAGCATCTTCTGTAATTGTTAATACAAAGCGTGAAATTCTGCTTGTATTACGCAAAAATGAACCCAAAAAGGGGATGTGGGGTTTGCCATCAGGATTTGCCGAAATAGACGAAACTATTGAAGAAGCTTCTCTTCGTGAACTCAATGAAGAAGCTGGAATTACCGGAGAGGTTTTGCGTTTACTGGACACCCGTTCTCATTACAATGATTTCTACGGTGATTTAATTTGGGTAACTTTTGAAGTCAATTGGATTTCTGGAGATATTCTGCCTGGTGATGATGCTATTGATGCTAAATTCTTTTCTCTATTCGATTTGCCAGATTTGGCATTTAAAGCAAACCAGCTAGCAGTAGAAAAATATATCAATCGCTATAAAGATTTATGGAAAATGCAAGATTCATTCAAGCGATTGGAAGGTGGAAGACGACCGACAAAAGGAAATTTACCGTCAGATTCTTTGTTTGATATAATCAATAGAGATTCGCAAATTATCACTGATAATTGGGTAGCTGAAGTAATGTCTCATCCAACGACTGAACATTATTCCACTCAACCAAAGGAAGAAGTCTATGATAAAGCTCATATTGTCATTTCTCAATTTGGGAAATGGATGATTCATCCTGACCAAAATATGGATGAAATTTGGGAGTATTTTAAAGAAATCGGAAATGAGCGTAGGGAAGATGGTTATAAATTATCTGAGGTCATCAGTGCATTGAGCTTGACTAGAAAACATATTTTCGCTCATGTATTTGCACAAGGAGGAGTTTGGGTTCGTCCGATTGAAATGTATCGTTCAATGGAATTTACTTCTCGTGTGAATCTGTTTTTTGATAAAGCAACTTATCATATTTCTAAAGGTTATGAGATGGAATAGGAAATGCTGTAATAATAAAAAGGGGTTGAAATGAAATTCAACCCCTTTTTTGTAAGTACTATTGTTACTTAGATTGCAACTGAGCATCCACCGTTGCAATTGCGGTCATATTCACAACATCTTCTACTCTACTGTCCGCAAATTGTAATAAGTGCACTGGTTTAGAGAGTCCCATTAAAATAGGTCCAATAGCAGTAGCATTTGCCAATTGTTTTAGCAGTTTGTATGCAATGTTTCCAGCAGTAAGATCTGGGAAAATTAGCACATTTGCTTCTTCCTGAAGTACTGAGAAAGGAAAATGCTCTTGAAGTAATTTAGTAGATACAGCAACATCAGCGTGCATTTCACCATCAACAACCAAATCTGGATGATTTTGGTGTATTAGTTCTACAGCTTTTTTTACTTTTTCACCAAGTGCATGTCTAACACTTCCAAAGTTACTTGGACTGACAAGTGCTATTCTTGGTTCGATGCCGAACCTTTTTACTCTTTCAGCAGCTAAAATTGCAATTTCTGCAAGCATTTCAGATGTAGGATTGATATTTACTGTTACATCAGCAAAGAATTTAATCTTGTCTTTGAAAGCAAGTACATACATTCCAGCGACATGTTCTACTCCGTCTTGCAAATCAAGTACTTGAAGAGCAGGACGAAGGGTATCAGCATAATTTTGAGTAATTCCGGAAACCATGCCGTCAGCGTCTCCCATTTGCACCATCATTGGTCCAAAGAAATTCGGACGATTTATCAAATTGCATGCTTGTCTTCTTGTTATACCTTTTCTTTGACGCATCTCATATATCTTTGCACAATATTCGGAATGTTGTTCACTTTCATTCGGATTTAGAATTTCAACACCATCGAGTTTTACTTTTAATCGTTCTGCATTTTCTTTGATCTTATCTTCATTTCCTAGCAAAATTGGAGTAGCAATTCCTTCACCTACAATCTGCCCACTTGCTCGAATAATTCTGTCACTTTCACCTTCAGGAAACACAATTCGTTTTGGGTTTTTCCGAGCTTTATTTATGATAGTTCTCATTAATTCACGACTTTTTCCTAAACGAGCTTCCAACTCATCACGATATTTATCAATATCAATTTTATTTTTTGCTACGCCAGAATCAATGGCAGCTTTAGCTACTGCAGTTGCTTCCCACGTCAAAACTCGTGGGTCAAATGGTTTTGGAATAATGTAGTCAGGGCCAAATTCCAAATGGTCAACTCCGTATGCGTCAACAACTTCGTCAGGAACATCTTCTTTTGCTAAATCCGCGAGGGCTTGTGAGGCAGCAATTTTCATTTCGTCGTTAATTGCCGTAGCATCAACATCCAATGCACCACGGAAAATGAATGGGAATCCAAGAACATTATTTACTTGGTTTGGATAGTCAGAACGACCTGTAGCCATAATAATATCATCCCTAGCAGCTTTTGCATCTGGATAAGTAATTTCTGGATCTGGATTTGCCATAGCAAAAACAATAGGATTATCTCCCATAGATTTAACCATTTCTTGTGTAACTAGACCAGCTTTGGAAAGACCTACAAAAACATCAGCTCCAACCATTGCTTCTTCAAGTGTTCTTAGGTTGGTGTCGTTAGCAAATCTATCTTTGTACTTATTCATTCCTTCAGTTCGACCTTTATAAACCACTCCTTTACTGTCGCATAGAATTACATTTTCTCTTTTTACACCAAATCGTAAATAATGAGTTGCGCAAGCTATTGCAGAAGCTCCTGCTCCGCTAACAACTACAGTTAAATCTTTCATTTTCTTGTTTGCTATCTCACATGCATTTATAAGAGCAGCTGCAGAAATTATTGCAGTTCCGTGTTGATCATCGTGGAAAACAGGAATGCCCATTTCTTTAATCAATCGTTCTTCAATTTCAAAACATTCTGGTGCTTTGATATCCTCTAAATTGATTCCACCAAATGTTGGTTCCATAAGTTTAACTGCTTTGATGATTTCTTCTACATCATGAGTGTCAAGTTCAATATCGAAAACATCAATATCTGCAAATCTTTTAAACAGAACACCTTTGCCTTCCATAACTGGCTTTCCAGCTAATGCGCCAATATCTCCCAATCCAAGGACTGCCGTTCCATTGGATATAACAGCAACCAGGTTTGATCTAGCCGTATAGATTCCTGCTTTTGCTGGATCCTTTTCAATTTCCAAGCATGGATCTGCAACTCCAGGAGTATAAGCTAGAGATAAATCTGTTTGAGTTAAACATGGTTTAGTTGGTACAACTTCAATTTTCCCTTTGCGACCTCTTGAATGATATTCAAGAGCTTGTTTTTTTGTGATCATTGAATAATCCTCTCATTTTGATAACGAAATAATAATATGTTGATTAAATTTAACCGTGAATCTAATACCAAAATTTAATGGTGTATCAATATAATTACATTAAGAAATATTAAATATAAATATAAAAAAAGGAGTCCCAAACTTGAGACTCCTTTTGCATTGTCTTATTTCTCTGTAAGAAGTTACAATTTTGATTCTTCGACTGTACTTTTTACTGCTGTTAGAGTATTATTTAACAACTCCTTCTCATCATCTGTTAAATCGATTTCAAGGATTCGTTCAATTCCATCAGAACCGATTACGCAAGGAACTCCAATGAAATATCCGTCAATTCCATATTCACCTTCACAAAGAGCAGCTGAAGGGATAACTCGTTTTTTATCCTTTAGATATGATTCTACCATTTCCATAATAGATGCTGCAGGGCTGAAATAAGCACTTCCATTTCCGAGTAGTTTCACAATTTCAGTACCTGCTTCACGAGTTCTTTTAACAACTGCATCAATTTCCTCTTTGGATAAGAGTTTATCAATTGGTACTCCTCCAACAGTTGCAAGTCTTGGCAATGGAACCATAGTTGGACCATGACCACCTAAAACCATACAAGTAACATCTTGAGCAGATAATCCTGTTTCCATTGCAATAAATGCTCTAAATCTTGCTGAATCTAAAGCACCAGCCATTCCAATAACTCTGTTCTTTGGAAAACCACTAACTTTATAGAATGCATAAACGATAGCATCCAAAGGATTTGAAACAACAATCACAAACGCATTAGGTGCGTATTTTTTCACATTATTCGCTACATTTGTGATGATTTTCAGATTTACTGATAATAAATCATCTCGAGTCATTCCAGGTTTTCTTGGAACTCCTGCTGTTATTACAACTACATCAGAACCTTCTATATCAGCATAGTTACTAGTTCCGGTAATATTCGCATCATAACCATCATGTGGTCTAAGTTCCATAATATCAAGAGCTTTACCTTTAACCATACCTTCAACTTCAGGAATATCTAGAATAACCAAATCCCCAAGTTCTTTTTGAGCACCAATCAGAGCAAGAATACCACCAATTTGTCCACCTCCGATAAGAGCTATTTTTTTTCTTCCCATATTAACCTCTTTTCAATTTGTTTTTTTGAAATAGTTTCTTTAACCCATTTTGTACTAACAGATTTTGGACGAGTTAGCGGAGTTCCGAGTGCTCTGTTCAAAATCAATTGTGCTAACATTCCCATTGTTCGTGATACTGAGAAGAATACAGTGTAGTATTCAAATTCAGTCATTCCGTAATGATATAACACTGCACCTGAACCTGCATCAACATTTGGCCAGAAATTAGCTATAGGGTTCTTGCCTGCTTTAACTCGTTCTGCTGAGAAAGCTTCCAAAACTTTTGGTACAACATTGAAAACTCTATCTACTGTTTGGAATACTGGATCTTCAGGGAAATGTTTATTCCCAAATGCATTCAACGCTGTGAATCTAGGGTCAGTTACTCTAAGAACCGCGTGCCCATAGCCCGGTACCACTTTACCTGAACGGAGCGTGTTGTATGCCATATCCTCAATTTCTTGTAAGGAAGGAGTTCCGTTGTATTTGTCCATGAGTTCAAGAGTCCATTTTAAGCATTCTTGATTAGCTAAACCATGTAGAGGTCCAGCTAAACCATTTAATCCTGCAGAAACTGCGTAAAAAGCATCTGATAAAGCAGAGCCAACAGTATGACAAACATTTGCACTAACATTTCCACCTTCATGATCACAATGTAGAGTTAGATATAACTGAACTAATTTAGCAAAACCACCAGTTGGATCATCAATTGGTAGTTTGTTTGCAAAATTAGCTCCCCAATCTAAGTTTCTATCCCAAGGAGTCAAATCATCCAGCCTCATTGTATCTCGTTTCAACCCTTTTTTGTACTTAATTTTATAGATCATTGCAGCGATACAGGGGAGAGCTCCCATCAAAATCAGAGCATCTTCTAGCATTGGTTGCCAATAGTCCTCTTTTTTCATTCCTGAAGTGTATTGTTTACGGAATTGAGATTCCCTTTCCATAATCAAAATTGCTGTACTTAGCATATTCATTGGATGTGTATCTTCAGGTAATGCTCTAAGTGCATCCCAAACATAATCTTTAACTTCACTTCTATCAGCTAAATCATTTTGAAGAGATTTTGTTGCATCCGGAGTTGGTTTCTCTCCAGTTAAAAGGAGATAGAAAATCTCCTCTGGAAGCATATCTGTGATTTCTAACAATGGATATTCACGAATGATTAAACCTTTATCTGGTTCTACAACGGAAGTATCACATATCATTCCCTTTATTCCACGCATACCACCAAACGCTTGCGCAACTGTAGCTTCAGCTATTTTTTTGCTACCTAATGATGACAGTACTTCTTTTTTCTCTTCTCTCCATACTGGAATCATTTCTGTTAGCTTATCTTGTAATCTCATATTATATCTCCTATTAATTTAAAATAACATATATACATAAAAACCTATGTAACATAAATAATAGTATAGGTTTTATTGAATAAATATGTAGTCAATTTACAATGTGAATTTATGACAATTCCATGTAAATATCTAAAGGTTTAATTTAAGATGTTATTATCCTATTTTAGAAACATCAAAGGAGATTAAATACATATCAGTGATAATATTTAGAAAATTAAATCTCTGAAGTCTTATTAAAAAATTATCTGATAAATTTGAAATATTCTATGTTGAATTATCATAAATTTAGTTAATAAATTTTGAACAAATATAATATTTTGAAAGGAATAGAATATGGAATACAAATATAGAAAACCATTTCCAATAGCAAAAGATGATACTGAATATAGTTTGCTAACTTCAGATTTTGTTACAACAACAAATTTCGAGGGAAAAGAATTTGTTAAAGTTGCCGATGAAGGGTTATCATTTTTGGCTAATCGTGCAATGTTAGATGTAAATTTCTTACTTAGACCTTCTCATCAAGAACTTGTTGCAAAAATCTTAAATGATCCTGATGCATCGGACAATGATCAATTTGTTGCAAGAGTAATGTTACTAAATGCAAAAGTATCAAAAGACTTTAAACTTCCTTTTTGTCAAGACACAGGAACTGCTACAATTTACGCAAAGAAAGGTCAACAGATACTAACTGAAGGCAATGATGAAGAAGCTTTGTCAAATGGAGTTTATAAAACCTACAAAGAAAGTAATTTGCGGTATTCACAAGTTATGCCATTAACAATGTATGAAGAAAAAAATTCCGGCAATAATATGCCTGCACAAATTGATCTTGTTGCAACATCAGGGAGTGAGTACAAATTTTTATTTGTTGCAAAGGGTGGGGGATCAGGTAATAAATCTGCTTTATATCAAATGACAAAGTCAGTATTAAATCCTACAAACTTGAAGAAATTTCTACTAGAGAAAATGAAAACTCTTGGAACAGCTGCTTGTCCACCATATCATTTAGCGTTTGTTGTTGGAGGAACATCAGCTGAATCTGTTATGAAAACTGTAAAACTTGCTACAACAGGATATTATGATAATTTACCAACAGAAGGAAATATCCAAGGTCAAGCATTCAGAGATTTGGAAACTGAAGAATATTTACTCAACGCATCAAAAGAAATTGGTTTTGGTGCTCAATTCGGTGGGAAATATTTCTGCCATAGCGTAAGAGTTATTAGACTTCCTAGACATGGTGCTTCTTGTCCAATTGGGATGGGAGTTTCATGTTCGGCTCATAGAAATATTAAAGCTAAGATAAATAGTGGTGGAATTTGGTTAGAGAATTTAGAACTAGATCCTGGTAGATTTCTCAAATTCGATAAGAGTGTTCAAAGTGCAGAACCTGTCAAGATTGATTTAAATAGACCTATGAATGAAGTGTTAGCTGAGTTATCACAGCATCCAATAAAAACTCCATTAATGCTGACAGGTAAACTTGTAGTTGCACGAGATATGGCTCATGC
Organism: Fidelibacterota bacterium; assembly: GCA_014381725.1. GTDB lineage: Bacteria > Fidelibacterota > Marinisomatia > SCGC-AAA003-L08 > JACNLC01 > JACNLC01. Next base: position 21,870 of record JACNLC010000055.1, read on the forward strand.
TAAACTAAAAGAAATGTTAGATAGTGGTGAAGAATTACCACAGTATTTTAAAGATAATCCTGTTTATTATGCAGGACCTGCTAAAAAACCAGAAGGTTTACCATCTGGTTCATTTGGCCCAACCACTGCATCGCGGATGGATCCTTATGTTGACGAATTCCAGAAAAATGGTGGCTCAATGATTATGATTGCTAAAGGAAATCGTTCTCAAATTGTTACTGATGCTTGTAAAGCAAATGGTGGATTCTATTTGGGATCAATTGGTGGACCTGCAGCACTATTAGCGAAAGAAAATATCAAAAATGTAAAAGTTATTGATTTTGAAGATTTCGGCATGGAAGCAGTTTGGGAGATAGAAGTTGAGAATTTCCCTGCATTTATACTAACTGACGATAAAGGAAATGATTTTTTCCAGACATTATAGAATTGTGTTACTAAACCTAAACAAATATGCAAAAAGCTCCAAATTACTGGAGCTTTTTTAAAGCGGAGAGCACCAGATTCGAACTGGCACAGGACAGGTATGTCCCGGCGGATTAGCAATCCGCTGCAATACCATTATGCGAACTCTCCACTGCGGAGGATGAGGGACTCGAACCCCCAAGGGCGTAAACCCGGCGGTTTTCAAGACCGCTGTCTTACCAATTAGAACTAATCCTCCGTCAATTTGGGACGAAAATTTATAATCTTTTTGTTAGAATATCCAAAGTATGAATTTCAAATATGAAAACTTATTTTTCAATATCCAATTCTGCTAACTTCTTATAATGTTCATATTGCATCTTAGCATTTTTATCGGCTTCCTGGAGTAATTTCTCAGCTCGATCTGGCATTAATTTTGTCAGCATCTTAAACCGATTTTCATTGTACAAGAAATCCTTGATATGAATCTTTGGCGGTTTTGAATCCAATGAAAGTGGATTTTTACCTTCAGTTGCTAAAGCAGGATTGTAACGGTACAAGATTAAATGACCACTATCAACTGCTGATTTTTGTTGCTGTAATCCTTTTGCCATATCAATTCCGTGAGCAATGCAATGACTGTAGGCAATGATGAGTGAAGGTCCATCGTGTGCTTCGGCTTCCATAAAAGCTTTAACAGTTTGAGCATCGTTTGATCCCATAGCGACATTAGCTACATAAACATCACCATAACTCATTGCAATCATTCCTAAATCTTTTTTGCTAGTTCCTTTACCAGATGCTGCAAATTTAGCAATTGCTCCAATCGGAGTTGCTTTTGAAGCTTGCCCACCTGTATTTGAGTATACTTCAGTATCCAAAACTAGTATATTTACATTTTTTCCTGATGCAAAAACATGATCAAGCCCACCGAAACCTATATCAAATGCCCATCCATCTCCGCCCATAATCCAAACGCTTTTCTTAACAAGGTTGTCAGAAATAGATAATAAAAGTTTGGCTCTATTAGATTTAAGCCCACTCAAAATTTCATTTAATTTTTCAACTCGAATTCTTTGTTCAAATATTCCTGGTTCGTTTGTTTGATCTGCATTGAGTATTTGATCAACTAAATCAGATCCAATTTCGGATTTCAATTCAACAAGCATTTCTTTTGCGTGAACTAAGTGCTTATCTATTGTTAATCTAAATCCTAAACCAAATTCTGCATTATCTTCAAATAGTGAATTTGACCAAGCAGGTCCGCGTTTGTCGTTATTTATTGCCCATGGTGTAGTTGGTAGATTTCCACCATAAATTGATGAACATCCAGTTGCATTAGCTATAATCATTCTATCACCGAATAATTGAGATGCTAACTTGACATACGGAGTTTCTCCACATCCAGAACAAGCTCCGGAAAATTCAAACAAAGGTTGAAGCAATTGAGAACCTTTAACGGTTTTCTGTTTAACGGATTCTCTTTTTATCTCTGGTAGTGTGAGGAAGAAATCCCAATTATCTCTTTCGGATTCTCGTAATGGAATTTGAGATTCCATATTGATCGCTCTCTTAGTATTATCAGATTTATCTTTAACAGGGCAAACATCCACGCAAATTTCACAACCAGTGCAATCCTCAGCAGCAACCTGTAAAGTGTAAACATCATTTTCAGAATATTCTTTTCCTTTAGCTTTAACAGATTTAAATGTTATTGGTGCTTCCGATAATAGTGTATTGTCATATATCTTTGGTCTAATTACTGCATGCGGACAAACAAAAGCACATTTATTACATTGGATACAAATATCTGGATTCCAAACTGGAATTTCAGATGCTATATTTCGTTTTTCAAATTGAGTTGTAGCAGTAGGCCAAGTCCCATCATCTGGGAATGCACTTACAGGAAGATCGTCTCCTTCGCCAGCAATGATTTTTGCAGTTACATTTCTTACAAAATCAGGAGCGTGGGCTGGAACAATTTCTGAAGAATATTCTTTACCAGTAGAAGTTTCTGGGATTATAACTTCATCTAAATTTGCTAAAGATTCATCAACAGCATTAAAATTCTTTTGTACAATATTTTCACCTTTGGTTCCATAGGTTTTTTTGATGTATTGTTTAATTTTCGCAATAGCTTCGTCTCTTGGTAGAATACCAGATATTGCAAAGAAACAAGTTTGCATAATCGTATTTATCCTAACACCCATACCTGTTTCACCAGCAACTTTTAGAGCATTTATCGAATATACTTTTAAATTTTTGTTTAGAATTTGTTTCTGTACATTTCTTGGGAAGTGATTCCAAACTTCGTTAGAAGGGTAGGGGCTGTTAACTAAAAAAGTAGCTCCATCAACTGCGTTTTTTAGCACATCCAAACTTTTCAAAAATTCAAAATTATGACAAGCTACAAAATTTGCTTTTCCAATAAGATAAGTAGATTTAATTTCTTCAGAGCCAAATCTTAGGTGAGAAATTGTAATACTTCCGGATTTTTTGGAATCGTAAACAAAATATCCTTGAGCAAAGTTATCTGTTTCTTCACCAATAATCTTGATGGAATTTTTGTTGGCACCTACTGTTCCGTCAGCTCCTAATCCATAGAACATTCCTCTAAACATTTTCTCCCTACTTGGCGTGTAATTAGGTTCGTATTCAATACTAGTGTGGGAAACATCGTCATTAATTCCAACAGTAAAGTGATTTTTCGGAGTTTCCTTTTTCAACTCGTCAAACACTGCTTTTACCATCGCAGGGGTAAATTCCTTTGAAGATAGTCCATATCTCCCACCAATAACTTTGGGCATTGAATCAAGATTTAAATTACCTTGGTTGTCTTCTTCAATTAATGCAGTAAGAACATCTTGATAAAGAGGTTCGCCAATACTACCTGGCTCTTTTGTTCTATCAAGAACTGCAATGTTTTTTACATTATTAGGTAGTGCATTTATTAAATGTTTAGTAGAAAATGGTCTAAATAATCGAACTTTTAAAACTCCTACATTTTCATCAGTTTCGTTCATAAAATCTACTGTTTCGTGGACTGTCTCTGCACCGGAAGCCATAATTACAATTACTCGATCGGCAGTTGGAGAACCAACATAATCGAATAAATGATACTGTCTTCCGACAAGTTTTGCAAATTTGTTCATTACATTTTGAACAATTTCTGGTGTATCTGCATAATAAGAATTTGCAGCTTCCCTAACTTGGAAGAAAACATCTGGATTTTGAGCTGTTCCTCTTAGAACTGGATTGTTTGGGTTTAAAGCTCTTCCACGATGTGCTTTTACAAGATTATCATCAATCATCGTCTTAATATCATCATCTGATAATTGTTCAATTTTCATCACTTCATGAGAAGTCCTGAATCCATCGAAAAAATGTAGAAATGGAACACGCGATTCTAATGTTGCAGCTTGAGAAATAAGAGCCATATCCATAACTTCTTGTACACTATTTGAAGCTAAAAGTGCAAATCCAGTTTGGCGAGTTGACATTACATCTGAATGATCGCCAAAAATTGATAATGCGTGAGTTGCAATTGTTCTAGCTGAAACATGGAATACTGTAGAGGTAAGTTCACCTGCTATTTTGTACATATTTGGAATCATCAAAAGAAGCCCTTGTGATGCCGTAAATGTAGTTGTTAATGCACCAGTTTGAAGTGCACCATGTACAGCACCAGCAGCTCCACCTTCACTTTGCATTTCCATAACATCTGGAACAGTTCCCCAAATATTTTTTACATTATTAGATGACCAAGTATCTGCCCATTCGCCCATTGCAGACGATGGCGTAATTGGGTAAATAGCACAGACTTCATTTGTTTTGTGTGCGATGTATGCAGCAGCTTCATTTCCATCAATTGTTACAGTTTTTCTGTTCATTTTCTATGTTCCTTTGTTTGACAAATAATTATATATTCCAATTTGGTAAAAACCGTTATAAAACTAGCCGAGTAATATACTATGTATTTCTCTGCATAAAATAATATTGTTTAGAGATATTAATCTTCTTCTAATTGTAAAGTAATTTCAGCAAATAGAATTCCTTGAAGCCGTTGATAATTGCAGAATATGTATTTAGTTCAAAATACTATTTATCAGTTTTCTCCAACCTAAATCAGAAAGTCTGTTTTTCATGATCCGATAACTTTTACCATAGTCAGGAGATGGATCTTGCATCATATTTTCAAGTTGAATTTTAGAGAACTGAGTATCATAATATTCATAAATAATCATTGACCCAAGATTGCATACGCCTTCAACTAAAGATGAGTGCATTTGTATAGCATTATCTTGTATCCAAATATGTAAATACTCATGGGATAACACTGCTTCAAATTCAATTTTCGGGAGTCCAAACAAAATATAAATTGTGTAGTTTATATTAACGACTATATCGTTCAAATATTCAATTTCAATGTGAGTAAATCCTTTTAATTCAGTATGATGTAATTCTCCAGATTTTTTAGATAATTGATGTTGATCAACTAAAAGTATTTTAATATCTTTAGGTAAATCCAAAAACCCTTTATCTGATAATTGCTGAATTACAAAATTCCTTGAACTACTGATTGAGCTTTCAGTTTCAGTCATTGTCGCTGCACATGGAGTGCAAATGTATCTTCCATCGTTAAACTGAAAACCTCCTTTTGTGATATTAGCTGAAATTAACCTTCCACAAGAATTACAGAAATTCCCTTCAGATTCGTGTTTTGAATGATATTTGTTTCCCCAAGCATCCTCAAAATATTTGTGTTCAATAGGAAGTAAACATACATCACATTTTGACAAAATATTATTCTTGTAGCAAGATTCGTGGTAATTCTTATCTTCATAGAAAGTATATTTTGAAGTTATTGGATTGTTACAAAAGCCACAAATAAAACACAGAGGATGAGCTTTGTTATTTTCAATTTGCACATATTCATCAGTAATCTTGGTTTTACAAATATAGCAATTCAGTTCTTTCCCATAACAATAAGTTGAACTTATAAAATTTACTATAAGTAAGAATAGTATAGTTTTTTGTTTCATAAATTGTAAATTTCATTTATAAAAGTTTCCTAAATTTACAATAAGTGAAGCAATATGATTTCAATCAAATCAATGAGGTTTAAAATATTATGAAAATAGGAATTCTAACTGCTGGAGGAATTGCTCCTTGTCTATCAGCTTCAGTTGGTAGATTAATTAAACAATATACAGAATTGTTTCCCAAAGTAGAAATTATTGGTTATTTGCACGGATATAAAGGGCTATTGCAAGGAAATTCAATAGAAATAACTAATTCTGTAAGAGACAATGCAGAATTACTTTATGAGTTTGGAGGAAGTCCGTTTGGAAATAGTCGTGTAAAATTAACAAATATCGAGAATTGTGTAAAAATGGGATATATTTCCAAAGGGCAAAATCCTCTTCAAGTTGCATCTGAACAATTGAAGAATGATGGGATTACGATATTACACACTATTGGTGGAGATGATACAAATACTTCAGCTGGAGATTTATCAACACATCTATCTCAACATGATTATTCGCTCACAGTAGTAGGTATACCTAAAACTGTTGATAATGATGTATATCCTATTCAGCAAACTCTTGGTGCTTGGACTGCATCTGAACAAGGCGCCATTTTCTTTGAAAATGTAGTTAATGAAAATACTACTAGTTCAAGACAATTGATAATCCACGAAGTAATGGGTCGCAATTGTGGCTGGTTAACTGCAGAAACTGCTCGTGAATATAGAAACAGGTTATCTAAAAAATCATTTCTTCCTGATATTTTAGTAGAAAAATCTCGATGGGATATTGATGCAGTATATATTCCTGAAATGGAAATTAATCTAAAAGAAGAAGCTAAAAGATTAAAACAACTAATGAACGAGAAAGACTGCGTTAATATATTTTTAAGCGAAGGAGCTGGTCTTGAGAGTATAGTAACCGAAATGGAAGCTAATGGCGATGAAGTAAAAAGAGATGCATTTGGGCATGTGCGTTTGGACGAGATAAATCCTGGACAATGGTTTGCAAAACAATTTGCAGGAATGCTCAATGCTGACAAAGTCCTCGTGCAGAAAAGTGGCTATTTTGCTAGGTCATCTGCTCCAAACAGTAAAGACCTAAATCTTATAAAGGAAACAGCAGATATGGCTGTGGTATGCGCCACAAACGGAGAAAATGGAGTCATTGGTCTTGACGAAAATAACAGTGGGAAATTGAGTTGTATTGATTTTTCACGAATTAAAGGTGGAAAACCATTTGATTTCAATCAACAATGGTTTACGAATTTGTTAAAAGAAATTGGACAAATAGATAAGTGAAAAGTAATTGCAAATGATCAACGGAAAGGATAAATAATGTCAGTACATTACAAAGAATTAGGGCTAGTTAATACAAAAGAAATGTTTGAAAGAGCTATGGCGAACGGATTCGCTGTGCCTGGGTATAACTTCAATAATATGGAGCAGTTACAGGCAATAATTCAAGCTTGTGTTGAAACAGGTTCTCCAGTAATCTTGCAAGTTTCAGCCGGTGCAAGAAAATATGCAAATCAGACTCTTCTTCGCTATATGGCTCAGGGTGCTGTGGAATATGCAAAAGAACTAGGTAAAGCAATTCCAATTGCACTGCATTTGGATCACGGGAATTCTTTTGAGTTGTGCAAAAGTTGTATTGATATGGGATTCTCATCAGTAATGATTGATGCATCTCAGCATCCATTTGACAAGAACATCGAAATTACAAAAGAAGTTGTTGAGTATGCTCATAAACTTGATGTAAGCGTGGAAGCAGAGCTTGGTATTCTTGCCGGTATTGAAGACGATGTAGTTGCAGAAAAGTCCACTTACACCAAGCCAGAAGAAGTAATTGAATTTGCAGAACGAACCGGTTGCGATTCTCTTGCCATCTCAATTGGTACTTCTCACGGTGCGTTCAAATTTACTCCTGAACAATGCACACTTAATGAAAATGGAGAACTAATTCCACCTCCACTAAAATTTGATGTTCTAGATGCTGTTGAAGAAAAATTACCGGGTTTCCCAATAGTGTTGCATGGATCATCGTCTGTCCCGCAGGATTTGATTACGACAATTAACAATCACGGTGGAGCTTTACAGGATGCTATTGGAATTCCAGAAGATCAGCTTAGGCAAGCATCAAAATCTGCAGTTTGTAAAATTAATATAGATTCAGATGGAAGATTAGCAATGACATCTGCAATCCGTGAGACCCTCGATGAACAACAAGAAGTCTTTGACCCACGAAAATTTTTCGGACCTGCTCGTGATGCTCTAAAAATATTGTATATGCGAAAAAATAGAGAAGTGCTAGGAAGTGCTGATAGATATTAGTGATTGAGAAATGAGAACAAGGCACTTGCTTGGTCTTTGCAATCTGTGGTTAACAGGAAGGCAATCTTTGAACTTGGATCTTTGATGTTTGTTGTTAGAGATTGTTTGTTGGATTTTGGTTTAGTAAATTCGGTGTGTTCGTTGTGAAAGATTTTAAACTATAATTCATCCTTTAAATATAGTTGGACTTGTTCGATTCGTCTAGCTGATGCTTTCTTAATGATGACTTGTCCAATATTCAAAAATAAATGTTCACCTTTATTCGGAATTCGACCTAGTTCGTTAATCAAATATCCTGCTAGTGTTTCATAATCTCCATCTGGGATTATGTTACCGTGTAAATCATTGAATGCGTCACATTCAATTTTTGCGTTAGCGATAATTGATCCATCATCTAGAACTTCAGTTTTGTAATCGTCAGATTCATCCGAATCAAACTCATCTTCAAATTCACCGAAGAGTTCTTCAAATAAATCTTCAGCAGTAACAAGTCCTGCAGTACCGCCGTGTTCATCCAAAACTATTGCTAAAGCGTGGTGAGCAGTTTGAAATTTCATCAAAGTATCTTTAGCAGATTTTGTATAGGGGATGTAGGGTACTGGGTGAATAATATCCTTTATATTTTTGGGGGATTTAAATAAATCATATAGATAGATTATTCCTGTAATATTGTCAATATCACCATTGTAAACTGGAATTTTGGAATGGCCAGAATCTATTATTTTGTGAAGGATATCTTTCAAAGAATCATTATTAGAAACTGCAGATATTTCAGTCCTCGGAGTCATAGCATCTGAAACTGTACTTTCGCTAAATTCGAATACATTTGAAATCAATTCTCGTTGGTCTTCTTCCATAGCTTCAGGTAGAACATCAGCTTGTTCATACAAATTTTGTAAATCATCTCGTTCTTGTTCTTGCGAAACTGTAGTTTTAGTTGGTGTTTCCGCTATTTTCATCCAGCCAGCTTTTTTTAGTAAAAAGTTTATTGGATAAAATATTATACCAAAAAAATACAAACCTGGTGATAGAATTAAGAGAGATATATTGGAAAATTCTCTTACAATACTCTTTGGAAGTATTTCACCAACCAACAGAATAATAAGAGAAATAATGGATATAATCACTATTGGATGAAGATTCCATTCAAGTAAGAAAACTGTACCAAAAGATGTAGCAATAATATTAGATATATTTGTGCCAATAAGAATAGTAATAAGATACTCTTCTTTGTTTAGCAATGTTGAAAACGCTAATCGAGCACTTCGTTTTTTTTGCTTTATCCATACTTTCATCTGTAACTTATTAGCGGATATTAAAGCAATTTCCGCTGCAGTAAAGAGAATAGATAGGATAAGCCCTAAAAGAGCTAAATTTAAAGGTAGCATAATATGAAAATTGCACTCATTTGTATAGGTAAAATTAGAAAGATTTAATGAACATTTCAAAGATTAAGATTACAAATAAAATTACAGAACAACAAAATCCAAATAGCATCAATCTTGATAATCTCTCGATTAATGAAGTTATAAAATTGATAAATGAAGAAGATAAAAGTGTAGCTTTTTCTGTGGAAAAAGTTCTACCTCAAGTAACTGAACTTATAGAAAAAGTGATTATTTGTTTACAAAATAATGGACGACTATTTTATATTGGCTCAGGAACGAGTGGGAGATTGGGAGTTTTAGACGCATCTGAATGCCCGCCGACATTTTCTACAAACCCTGAGATGGTTCAGGGAATTATTGCCGGTGGATATGGTGCTTTAGTTAAATCTATTGAAGGTGCAGAGGATAATCCTAAAGACGGAGCTAGAACGATTGTAAACAACAAAATTACTGAAAACGATGTAGTTATTGGAATTACAGCTAGTAGTAACACTCCATTTGTTATCGGCGCCCTAGAACAAGCAAAACAGTTTAATGCTGTTACAGGACTAATTATTTGCAATAAACCACCTAAACTTGATTTTGTGGATGTAGTAATTCCAGTAATTGCTGGTCCAGAAGTAGTAACTGGCTCAACTCGCATGAAAGCTGGAACTGCAACTAAAATGATTCTAAATATGATAACCACAACTACAATGGTAAAATTGAATAAAACTTATGGCAATTTAATGGTAGATTTGAAAGCATCTAATAATAAGTTATGGGAGAGAGGGACAAGAATTATTTCTTATCTAACCGGTTTACCTCCAGATGAAGCTCTAAAATTTCTCAAAGAAGCCAATGGAGAAGTCAAAACAGCGATTGTTATGAGTAAACTACAAACTAACTACAATAAAGCAAAGCAATTACTTGATAACGCTCAGGGAAGTTTGAGAAAAGTTATTGACTAAAAAAATATTAGATAGGATTTGATCTTCCTACAAAAAAACGAAATTTGATTTTCGAAGTAGAAAACAAAATTACTAATCCCAACTTTCAAATCGGGGATTTTACTTGAAAGAAAAATGTAATTATTCCAATTAACAAACATTATTGTTGTTAAGCTGTTCTTTTTCCGTTAGATAGTGTTCATCAAACAGCATTAAATTCGCTCCCATGAAAAATGACCACATTCGCAATTTTTGTATTGTAGCGCATATTGACCACGGTAAATCCACTTTAGCGGATAGATTACTGGAAATGACGCACACTCTTTCTAAATCCGAAATGCAAAACCAAGTGCTAGATGATATGGATTTAGAAAGAGAAAGAGGAATTACTATCAAATCTCACCCGATACAGATGAAATATCAACATTCAGATGGAAAAGAATATGTGCTTAATCTTATTGATACTCCCGGTCATGTTGATTTTACTTATGAAGTATCTCGCAGTCTTGCAGCATGCGAAGGTGCACTATTATTGGTTGACGCTGCACAAGGTGTGGAAGCTCAAACAGTAAGTAATGCGTATTTGGCGATTGATGCAGGACTTGAAGTTATTCCTGTAATCAATAAGATTGATATGCTAAATGCTGATGTACATTCTGCTGTTGAACAAATATGCGAACTGCTTGGATGTGACGAAGAACAAGTAATAAAAATTAGTGCAAGAGATGGAACAGGTGTTCAGGGGATTCTCGATTCGGTTATCGAAAATATACCAGCTCCTAGAGAATCTGAAACTAAGGAAACTCGTGCTTTGATATTCGATTCTATATTTGACCAGTTTCGTGGAGTGGTTCCATATATTCGAGTTTTTGATGGTTCCATTGAAAAAGGAATGACAGCTCGTTATTGTGCAAATAATGAAATATCTCACGAAATTTCTGAAGTAGGAATTTTGAAACTCAATAGAAAACCTGTAAAACGACTAAACGCTGGTGAAGTTGGATATATCATAACCAATATCAAAGATGTGCAAAAAGTGAATGTGGGAGACACTCTCACTACAAAAGAAAACAAAGCATCTAATCCGCTTGAAGGATATCGCCCAATAAAACCAATGGTGTTTGCTGGAATGTATCCAGTTGACACAAATGACTATGAAGATTTACGAACTAGTCTTGAAAAATTAAGATTAAATGATTCAGCATTATCCTATGAACCAAATACATCAACTGCACTTGGTTTTGGATTTAGAGTTGGATTCCTAGGACCTCTGCATATGGAAATTGTTCACGAACGGCTGGAGCGAGAGTTTGGAATGAACTTGATAACAACATCACCGAATGTTAGATATAAGGTCGATATGAAAAACGGTGAGACCATCAGAGTCAGTAATCCTACTGATATGCCTGGAGTTGGTGAAATTGAGGATACATTAGAACCTTATATTCACGCAGAAATTATCACACCATCTGAGTATATAGGTTCAATTATGAAACTTTGCATTGATAAACGAGGTGAGTATAAATCTACAAATTATCTTACACAGACAAAAGTCCAAATGATTTTCGAAATGCCATTGGGTGAAGTTATTTACGAATTCTTCGAAAAGCTAAAATCAATCTCTCGTGGTTATGCATCTTTCGATTACGAAATTATTGAAGACCGACAAGGAGATTTACAAAAACTTGATGTTCTGATTAACGGTGAAGTTGTTGATGCTTTGAGCTTGATTGTTCATCAAGACAATGCTTATAAACAGGGATCAGCTTTATGCAAAAAATTGAAAGAAGTAATACATCGCCAACAATTTGAAATCCCAATTCAGGCAGCTGTTGGACATAAAGTCATTGCTCGCCAAACGGTTAAAGCTCTTCGGAAAAATGTAACTGCGAAATGTTATGGAGGAGATATTACTAGAAAACGAAAACTTCTAGAAAAACAAAAGAAGGGTAAGAAACGGATGAAACAAATCGGAACCGTTGAACTTCCTCAAGAAGCATTTTTAGCAGTCCTGAAAATTGATACAGATTAGATGGAGTAGTGGAGAAGAGGATCTGGTAGGAGATTTTTTGAGATTTATGTGTTTTCTGAATAATAAAATCCAAATATTTATTTTCTAGTTTCTAATACAAATATGCTATTAAACAAATAAAATGAATCTAAACTATTCACGCTCATCTAGTTCAATTTTGTATGGAATAACTCTCGTATTTCCGCTTATGATTGTGTATGAACTTCTAGGTATCTACATCAATTGGAATGCACCTTATGAGTTACGAAACGGAGCAGATGCACTAATCCGTGAGTTTTTTCTAGTTTTTGGCCAATATTCGCAAATTGCGTATGGAATAGCATTGTTCGTGTTGTTGTCCATTATTGCTATAAAATATCGTCACTTACTCACAAACGGGCAAATGAAAATCCACTATTTGATGTTGATGATTGCAGAAAGTATTTTATGGGGATTTTTCTTGTTTGTATTACTTTCCCGAACAGGACAGTGGATGATGGCAATTCCGTTTGGCGGAAGAATTGTTGAAGAGTTATATCTCTCAATTGGAGCTGGAATTTATGAAGAATTATTATTCCGATTAACATTGATATTTGTCCTGACATTAATTTTTCACAAAATTTTGAGATTGCCAACGCATTTATCAGGTTTTATAGCTGTTTTATTTTCTGCAATTTTATTTGCGATGTTTCATTATATTGGAACTTTTGGTGATGTGTTTAGATGGAATACATTCATAGTTCGCATAGTTGCGGGTTTGTTTTTGGGACTTTTATTTATATTTAGAGGATTTGGAATAACAGCATATACGCATATAATTTATGATGTAATAGTTGTATGTTATCCGCTGTATTTTGCAAGAAATTAACGAAACTTAGGGGAGCTTATGTATCCGGAAATTATTAGAATTGGAAATTTTGTTATATCATCTTTTGGAGTTATGATGGTTGTTGCATTTTTAACAAATAATTATCTCCTTCGCAAGGATATGAAACATTTTGGTCAAAATCCAGATGTAGCAGATGAAATTACTTTTCGTGCAGCGATTGGTGGCGTGTTAGGTGCTAAAATTTATTATTTGATTGAGAATATCCCATCAGGACACGCAATGGGTAATCTTAACGGATTATGGAATATTATTGCTGGAATATTTTCACTCGATGGCGGTAGGATTTCTTCTGGTTTGCATAATTTTGGGGCTGGAATGGTGTTTTACGGTGGACTCATAGGCGGATTGTTGTTGGTTACACTATACATCCGTAAGCAGAAATTAGAATGGTTACCTGTCGCAGATTGGGTTGCTCCGTATTTGGTTCTTGGTCACGGTATTGGCAGAATCGGTTGTTTATTAGTTGGTGATGATTATGGAGTTCCTAGTAGTGTTCCTTGGGCGATGGCATTCCCTCAAGGTGCTCCACCAACTACTATTCCTGTTCACCCAACACAGGTTTATGAAATGATAGGTTATTTTCTGATATTTGCTTATCTGTATCGTAGGCGTTTAAAAAAATCATTTAATGGTGAAATACTATTTAAATATTTTGTATTAGCAGGAATTGTTCGGTTTTTTGTGGAATTTCTCCGAACCAACAACAGGTATATTTTAAATCTATCAGGAGCACAGTACATTTCGATTATTTTGATTATCATTGGCGGTTATCATCTTTGGAAACATTTTCGGGTGAAACAAACTGTCTGAAATATAAATGGAAACCATTTCCTGTATAATTTGCGGTAGCAATAAAAGTGAACCTTACATTAAGGTTACTGACCGTTTGAATTCTGATAGTACACAATTTCAAATTGTGAAATGCGAATGTGGATTTGTATATTTAAATCCTCGTCCTGAAGAATCAGAAATATCCAAATACTATTCAAATGATAACTATACTCCGCATCAGCAAAACACAGTTAACATCTTTGATAGAATATACAAGTTTGTTCAACTGTTTACTCTTCGGTGGAAGTATAGAAAAATATCAGTTTTTAAAAAAAGTGGGAAATTGTTAGATATTGGTGGTGGGCAGGGAGAATTTTGCAATTATATGAAAAATTCAGGTTGGGATGTTTTGTTGCAAGACAACTCGGAACTTGCACGAGATATTGCAAAAAATAATGGATTAGATACAATTATTTCATTAAGTAGTATAGATGAAAACGAGAAATTTGATGTAATCACAATGTGGCATTCTTTGGAGCATATTCACGAAATTTATAAAACTATGGATTTAGTTAAAAAACTCTTAGATGAAAGTGGGATTTTGTTAATTGCAGTTCCTAATATAGATGCACACGAACAAAAGTATTATAAAGAAAATTGGGTACCTTTTGATGCTCCACGACATTTATATCATTTTTCACCCAAATCACTTAAGCAGTTCTTTTACAAATTCGGATTTACTGTAAAATCAGAAATTCCTATGTTCCAAGATACTCCATATAATATTTTGCTGAGTATGAAATCCAAAGGGATATTCAGTCTTGCAAAAGCGGGAGTAATCTGGCTAATTTCCTGTATGAAAACTTTGACTAAAGGCGTAAATCATTCATCTTCATTTTTAGTAATATGCAAAAAAAACTAATTCTATTTCTTGTATTGCTATTGTTTGGATGCAAGTTTCTTCCAAAATCTGAAGGCAAAATGAATCAAGTAATGGTTTTTGTTTCACCTGAAGATAAAATTTTAGTAGAACCGATAATTGATGAACTGTTTTCAGATGTGATTCATACACCTCAATCAGAAAAAATATTTACTTACCGTTGGGTTAATCCTTGGGAACTTGATGAATATAAACTCAGAACAAATTTATTGGTTATATCGCTTCAACATCCCATTGATTCGACAGGAGATAGGCTTTTTCATCGATTTACCAAAGCTTCATCGGCTGACCATCACACAATTGCTAAAACTGATATTTTTGCGAATGGTCAACTGTTTTTAGGATTATCAGGTTATGATGCGATTGATTTTGAAATTCAGACAAAAGCGAACAAGGAGTGGATAATCAATCAACTAAAAACCAATTATGATGCAAATTTATCGGAATATGTATTTTCGAAAAAGAAGAATCCGAAATTGAGTCAACTTATTGACGAGAGATTTGGATTTACTATTGAACTACAAAGAGATTTCAAATTGATAAAGGATGACAATTTACATCAATTTTTATGGATTGGCCGTGGAGTTCCTTATCGTTGGTTAATTTTTCATAAATTGTCTGATGATTTCTCTACATCTGAAAAATCGTGGAATGCTGTGGAAAAAATATTTGCGAAAACTCTACCAGATATTGAGATTAGTCAGGAATTTCGGTCACACGAAGACATAGAGATTGCAGATGAAGTTGTAAAAATGATTCGCGGACTTTATACACACGATGAAAGTCAAACAGGTGGACCATTTTTCACAATGATAATTCCAGAAGAAAATAGTAATAACACAATTTTATTAAGTGGATTTGTAAATAATCCGGGACAACCAAAAATGCAATTAATTAAACAGCTTGAAGTTATTGCTAAAACCTTTAGTTTTAATTAAATCGTTTTCCTTTTGTAAATTATAGTTTATTATTTTGAGGATAGTATGAATAAAATAGCAGTTTTAATAGGTAGTGAGTCGGATAGAAAGACAATTGAAGCGTCCACTCCGTATTTTGAATATTTCGGTTTAGATTGGGAATTGAAAGTGCTTTCAGCTCATCGAAATCCTAAGGAAGTAGAAGAGTTTGCAAT
Source organism: Fidelibacterota bacterium (assembly GCA_014381725.1). GTDB lineage: Bacteria > Fidelibacterota > Marinisomatia > SCGC-AAA003-L08 > JACNLC01 > JACNLC01. Next base: position 37,692 of record JACNLC010000055.1, read on the forward strand.
CAACGCAAGAGATAATGGATATGCAATTTTAGTTGGTGCCGCTGGTATGGCTGCTCATCTTGCAGGAGCGCTAAAAGCAAGTTCTACATTACCGATTATAGGAATACCATTACCAGGCGGAATGATGGACGGTTTGGATTCATTGCTATCAACGGTTCAGATGCCAAAAGGAGTGCCGGTAGCAACGATGTCTGTTGGTAAAGCCGGTGCAATCAATGCAGCAATATTTTGTGCAGAGATACTATCAATTACAGATGAAGAAATTGCAGAGAAATTACTCCAGTTTAAGGGAAACGGCTGTAAACTATAATGCTGAGAAAAATCCTTATAACAGGATCTTCTGGTCAACTTGGCAAATCCTTAATCTCTGAATTAGGTTCAGATTTTGAGCTACTTCCAACTGACTCTCATCCGTTGCCAATTACCGTATCAGGGCTTCCTATAATAGAGATGGACATAACCAATTTCGATCAAGTAAAACAAATAGTAACAACATTTGCACCGGATATCATCATCAATTCTGCGGCATATACAAATGTAGATGGAAGTGAAATAGATAAAAATGCTGCAAGAAATGTGAATGTTGAAGGATTAGAAAATCTCATAAAAACGAGTTCAACAAACGCATATTTTGTTCAAATATCTACAGACTATGTTTTTGATGGTGAAAATGGTCCTTACGACGAGAATGCTCCAACATTTCCAATTTCTTACTATGGGAAAACAAAATTAGAAGCAGAAAATGTAATGAGAGGTTCCAGACGAAGAAATTTGATTTTGCGTCCTAATGTTTTATACAGTTCATCAATAGATGATACCGCAAGTTTTTTCTCGTGGGTTTTTACACAATTGTCCGATAAGCAGGAAATCAATGTGGTTACCGACCAAACGAGCAATCCGACTTGGATACCAAAGTTTGCTGAAACTATTCATCATTGCGTCGCGAACGATGTGGAGGGCATTTATCATTATGGAAGTGAGAACTATCTCAGTCGCTTTGATTTTGCAATACAGATAGCAGAAGTTTTTGGGTTGGACATATCATTAATCAAACCAATAACTACGAACGAGTTGAATCAGACTGCCCATCGTCCAAAACATAGTGGGATGAACCCCGGAAAAATCCAAAAAGAATTGTGTATTTCGATTTATTCTACAGAATTTTGTTTAACTGAAATTAAAAAGATTATGGAACAAAAATGAAATCAATAATAATATCTCCGACATATAACGAGAGAAAAAACATAGACGAACTTCTTCGTCAGATTTATGCAAGTAATCCGGATATTCATATTTTATTTGTTGATGATAATTCTCCAGATGGAACAGGGGAATACATCCGTGAGTTAACAGAAAAAGATGATAAAATCCACTTGATTCAACGAAGTGGAAAATTGGGATTAGGGACGGCTTATTGCAAAGGATTTCAATGGGCATTAGATAATGGCTACGACAAAATGATCCAAATGGATGCCGATTTATCTCATAACCCAGCTGATGTTCCCATACTTATAAAGACATCTATGGAAAATGATTTGGTGATTGGAAGTCGTTATATAAGTGGGATCAATGTTGTTAACTGGCCAATGCGCAGGCTGATTCTGAGTTATTTGGCGAATATGTACGCTAGATTTATTATCGGATTACCGATTAAGGATGGAACAGGTGGATTTAAGTGTTTTAACAGAAGTGTGCTTGAAAATATTGATTTAACAAAAATCAAATCTGAAGGCTATTCTTTCCAGATTGAAATGAACTTTTTAGCTTGGATGAAAAAGTTTACAATCAAAGAAATTCCGATTATATTTAATGATAGAACTGTCGGTGAATCAAAGATGTCCAAACGGATCGTTCGAGAGGCAATTTGGATGGTTCCAAAGCTGAAACTAAAAAAGATATTCCGGAGAATATGACACTTTCAGTCGTAATAATAAGTTATAATGTAAAATCATTTCTTCGACAATGTTTGAAATCGATACTTGCTAGCAAGAATATTGATTCACTTGAAATAGTTGTGGTTGATAACTATTCTTTTGATGGCTCAAATGAGATGCTAAAAGTTGAATTCCCTCAAGTCAAGCTCATCCAAAATGATAAGAATCTGGGATTTTCCAAAGCAGTAAATAAAGGAATTGAGAAATCCACTGGCGATTACATTTGCTTGATAAACCCCGATTCACTCATTAAAGACGATACTTTAAGTAAACTCCATAAATATATGGTAAACAATACAGATACAGGAATTGCAGGATGTAAAGTATTGGATGCAGATGGATCGTTGCAATTGGCATCCCGTAGAAAATTTCCTACTCCTTTAGTTGCGTTACCAAGGTTGTTAGGTTTAAGCAAATTATTTCCTAAGAGTAAATTGTTTGGTCAATATAATCAGACATTTATGGATGACTCTGTTATTCAAGAAGTGGATGCAGTTAGTGGTTCGTGTATGATGTTTCCCAAAAAACTGGTGGATGAAATTGGAGATTTTGACGAACGCTTTTTTATGTACTTCGAGGATACAGACTTTTGTTTCCGTGCTAAAAAAGCTGGATATAAAGTGATTTACAATCCTGAAACACAAATTATTCACTATAAAGGTGAAAGTTTAAAACACGCCCCATTTGATGTTATTGACACATTTCACAATGCAATGATACAATTTTTCAAAAAACATTCATCAGAATTTCCATTATGGAGGTTTCTAAAAATTCTGATATATTCTGCTATTGGTTTAAGAAAAATTACTGAAGAATTCAGAAAATACGCATCCACAATAATATCAACAATATTCGATATATTCTCTGTGTCAATAGCATTCATTTCCGCAATTGCAGTTTGGTATCCTTATAATTACAACGAACCTGTTACAATCAAATTAATAATTGGTCACTGGCCATTGTATTTAACTTTTGTATTATTTTGGATTTTGGTCTCAGTCGGAGTAAATCTATATCGGAAGAACTATTTGTCTTATGGAGGTGCAATTGTAGTATCTATTTTGACATTTTTACTTGCATCTTCTATTACTTATCTAGTTTCAATATTTGCTTACTCAAGAGCTGTAATAACTTTTGCATCTGTGTTTACAGCATTGTTAACAGCATTTTGGAGAATTTCAGTTCATATGATGTTCCGTTACAAATGGCTTAAAATATTTCATTTGACACCATTTTTCACACGAAGAGCATTGATTATTGGTTCGGATAACGAGTCTTTGAGAATAGGTAATTTGATAACTCAAACACCAGAAGCAGATTTTGATTTAATCGGATTTGTGGACGATTCTATTAATGCTGAGATTTCTGATAATAGATTTCTAGGTAGGACGGAAGATTTGGGTGGAATAGTGGAATCTCAGAAAATTAACGAAATTATTCTCCCAGAAAAATCGTTCTCTACAAACAAAGTAATCGATTTAATCCAGCGGTTAGCTGGTAGTAATGTTATATTCAAATTTGTTCCTGATGGAGAACATCATTTAATTGGAAAAGGGATTATTGAAAATTTAGGAGGAGTTCCATTGCTTGATATAGAATTTCCATTATTCAATAAGGTGCATTTAGTTTCCAAGCGAATGTTTGATATTATATTCTCGTTCGTTAGCATTTTAATCACTCTTCCAATACACTTGTTTTTCCTTGTTCTTTTTAAGGTGGAAAAAAGAACAATATGGAGTGCTAATAATCAATCGTGCAGAATTTTACAATATAAAACTTCAAATCAATTTGTTAGTGAGTTGCCAATACTGTTTTCTATTTTACGAGGGAAGATTAGTTTTGTTGGAGGGCAGGTTGTGGATTTTGAACAAGCAGACCCAAATCTGCTTATTAAGCCTGGAATTACAGGATTATCTCAGTTAAAACCGAATAAAATTGACGAAAATATGTATCATTCATTTGATCAATATTACATTCAGAATCATTCATTTATTTTTGATTTGGAAATTCTCTTAAAATCACTGTTGAGGATATAATGTCGAAATACACTTTAGAATTCGAAGAATCTCTTAGAGAAATTGAAGAAAAAATTGAAACTGTAAAATCAACAGGTATAAAAACCGGTGTTGATGTAACTTCTACAGTTCAACAATTGGAGCGAAAATTAGAGGATAAACGAAAATCTATTTATAAAAATTTATCGCGTTGGGATAGAGTTCAATTAGCAAGGCATCCTCGTCGTCCGCACTCATTGGATTATATTGAGATGATGTGTGATGAGTGGATGGAACTACACGGAGACCGTTATTTTGGTGACGACAAGGCAATTGTGTCCGGGTTGGCTGTGATTGCTGGGAAATCCATTATGATTATTGGTCAGCAGAAAGGTCGTGGAACCAAAGATAATATGCTCCGTAATTTTGGTATGCCTCGTCCAGAGGGCTATAGAAAAGCACTAAGACTTATGAAACTTGCAGAGAAATTTAATATCCCGATTGTTACATTAATTGACACTCCAGGAGCATACCCTGGTTTGGGAGCTGAAGAACGAGGTCAAGCTGAAGCGATTGCCAAAAACTTAAAAGAAATGGCTATAATTGGAGTACCAATAATAAATATCGTAATTGGCGAGGGTGCTTCTGGTGGTGCATTGGGAATTGGTGTAGGTGATAGACTTTTATGTATGGAAAATACTTGGTATTCAGTCATATCTCCAGAAGGTTGTGCATCAATTTTGTTTAGAGATGCAACTCGAGCAAAAGATGCTGCTGATGCAATGAAAGTAACGTCAATAGATTTATTGGAAATGGGAATTGCAGACAGAATAATCCCTGAACCTGAAGGAAGCGCTCATATGCATCCAAAAAAAGCATCTGAAATGCTAAAGGATGTTATTCTAGAAGAATTAGCTCAATTAGTCACTCTAAATACAGATGACCTGATTGAAAACCGAATTTCCAAGTTTGAAAAAATGGGAAAGTGGGAAGAGATATAAACGGGGTTCTTGGCTCTAGTTTCTTGGATGTTTGGTGTTGAGAAGGAGACAGGAATCCGCCTAACTAAACTGGAACTGTAACGAAACAGTGAAGGTGCAACCAGTTGGAAAACTAGAAGTGGTGTTATTAAGTTGAGCGAAATTTCTAAACATTGCTTAATACAGCATACTCTTGCCAAAACTTTACAGACTCTGCCCACTCATCAGAAGAATATTTAGCTTTGGTGCCACCTTCAAGTTGTAGTTGGTTTCGCATCATTGTTGTTGGACCCATTGGCATCTTTTCAAGTCCTTCAGGTATTGCGTGAAACGATATCACCTCCCATTCTGAATTTGAGGATTGTTCATTGGTTTCAGCTAAAACATCGTGACGATAGAGAATAAGTTCTGCTGAACCAGTTTTTAGTGGGGTCCCATTGATTGCTCTGATTTGAATATATGGTTCTTCGTTTGGTCGTCTTTTAGTAACTACCGCTTTTAGCTTAGTATTTTCCGTAATTTTTATGAATGGACACACAAAATGATGGATTAGTGTAGTGTCAACTTTAACCAAAATAACTCCATCTCTATATCCATTTCTAAAATGTCCTTTTCTCAATTGAATTTCTGCATGTTTGGCAATACTTTCAAAAGATAGCCCTACAGCAAAAGTTTTACCAGAACCGACAATTTGTCTTTTTACAAAATCACTAACAGCAACTTGCTTTATCATTTTATTTCCTTTTTGTAAAATTGAAATAGTTTTCTCTACTGTTAACTTAAAACGAAGCAATAAAATAATGTTAAATAAATATAGTGATTATTTCATGAAATTCTTCCCATCAAACATTTATTTAGTTCAGATTGTTTCGGACATAGAATTACCATTAAATTTATAACTTGTTCATGAGTAATAATTGTCATATATCATGGTCGAAATTAGACCAATTAATACTGAAAGCAGATACAATTCTACTTTCTACACATATACATTCTGATGGAGATGGTATAGGTTCTGAGTTGGCATTTTATCAATATTTGGTAGATTTGGGTAAAGAATGCAGAATCATAAATCCATCGGAAATACCTAACAAATTAAAATTTCTTGATTCTTGTAACAAAGTAGAAACTTTTAATTCTGTTCATGTAAATTGGCTAAATAATGTGGATTTATCCATTATTTTTGACATTGGAGATTATAAACGGCTTAAGGAAATCAGTAATTATCTTCATAACTCAAAAACGGTTAGTATTGATCATCATCCATCTAAAAGTTGCAATTTCTTCGATTATAAAATTATAGATTCAAATTCACCTGCAACTGGGTTTATGTTGTGGGAATATTTTTATTATCATCTTAATATGAAGGAGTTATCAAAGAATATTTCTGATGCACTATATACGGCTTTGGCAACAGATACTGGTTTTTTTCGATATAGTAACACTACTGCAAAATCGCATACTGTTGCTGCTCATTTAATTGGATGTGGAACAAATCCTTACGAAATTTATAGTCAAGTCCACGAACAGAGGAACCATTCTCAGGTCAAATTGTTAGCAAAAGTAATACAAAATCTTGAATTTTCCGACGATGGAAAATTTAGTTGGTTTACAATCACACAAAATATGTTAAATGAATGCGATGCTATTTTAGAAGATGTTGATGGATTTACTAATTTTTCTAGGTCTATTAATGGAGTCGAAATTGCAGTAATGTTTGTTGAAGTCGATAAACATACTACTAGAATCAATTTCCGATCAAAAGGACAATATTCAATAAACGATATTGCTATAAGACTTGGTGGTGGTGGGCATCAGTTTGCAGCTGGAGCATTAGTTAAAGAAAGAGATTTGCAAGAAGTGAAACTTAATACGATTAGTTTAGTAAAACAAAAATTGTCGGAAAAGAAATGAAAATTCATATTGCAAAAGATGCAGGTTATTGTACAGGAGTTAGAGATGCCGTAAGTTTGGCTTATGAAGCTGCTGATCAATATGGCACAGTATATATGTTGGGTGATATTGTACATAACGAAAAAGTGGTTGCAGACCTTTCGAATTCAGGGGTGCAAGTAGTAAAAGATATCAATGATATTCCTGAGGGAAGTCATGTACTTTTACGAGCACATGGCACCGTTCCTGAAATATGGGAGAGAGCAAGGAAAAAAAATCTCAACATTATTGATGCCACTTGTCCATTAGTGTTGGAAATCCATCAGGAAGTCAAAAAACTTGCAAAAGAAGAACGAACAATCATTGTAATTGGTGATCATCGGCATGATGAAGTTTACGGCATAGCAAGTCAGGTGAAAAATCCAGTTATTGTCAATTCTCCAAAGGAAGCAATGGAGTTAGGCAAAATTAAAAAAGCCGGGATAGTGAGTCAATCGACACAAATGATGGAGAATGTTCAGAATATCATTAGCATTCTTTTGACTAAAGTACATGATTTGCGATTTGTGAATACGATTTGTTATCCGACAAAAAGAAACCAAGAGCAAATAAAAGCACTTGCTGATAAATGCGATGTTGTGATTGTTATTGGATCTTTTACGAGTGCTAATTCAAAGAGGTTGACTCAGTTATCAAAAGAAAAAAATAAAAATTCTTATCAAGTTACAGGAGTAGAAGATATCAACAAAGAGTGGTTTGATAGCGTAGAAGATATTGGTATTTCTGCAGGTGCATCAACACCAGATTATGTGATAGAGGAAGTAAAATTGAAAATTCAACAAATTACAAAGAGGAAAAAATGAAAAAAGGAATTTATGAAGTAAAAGTGGGATTAGCCGAGATGCTTAAAGGTGGGGTTATTATGGATGTTACAACTCCAGATCAAGCTAAAATTGCGGAAGATGCCGGTGCAGTTGCAGTAATGGCTTTAGAACGAATACCTGCGGATATTCGTCGTGATGGTGGTATTTCTCGAATGTCTGACCCATCAATGATTAAAGAAATCCAAGACACAGTATCAATTCCTGTAATGGCTAAATGTAGAATTGGCCACTTTGCTGAAGCACAAATTTTGGAAACTCTCGAAGTTGATTTCATTGATGAGAGCGAAGTATTAACACCAGCTGATGAAAACAATCACATTTACAAACACAATTTTAAAGTACCGTTTGTATGTGGATGCAGAAATTTAGGTGAAGCACTTCGTAGAATCGGAGAAGGTGCATCAATGATACGCACAAAAGGTGAACCTGGCACAGGTAACATTGTTGAAGCTGTTCGGCATATGCGTTCGATTGTAAATGGTATAAACAGAATAAAAACTATGAATAATGATCAACTTATGGCGGAAGCTCGAGATATATCTGCTCCATTTTCTTTAGTAAAAGAAGTAGCTGAAACAGGCAAACTTCCTGTACCAAATTTTAGTGCAGGTGGGATTGCAACTCCGGCAGATGTTTCATTAGTGATGCAACTCGGTGCAGAATCCGTATTTGTTGGTTCCGGTATTTTTAAATCTGAAAATCCTCAAAAAATGGCAATGTCAATTGTACAGGCAGCAACTTACTACGATAATCCTGAAAAATTAGCAGAAATATCAAAAGGTTTAGGAAGTGCGATGAAAGGTCTAGATATGTCGGAAATTCCAGAAGACCAAATGATGCAAGATAGGGGTTGGTAGTGAAAATAGGGGTTTTAGCTCTACAAGGAGATTTTGCAAAACACGAAAGTATACTTCGAGAATTGAATGTTGAAGCAATGCAAATCAAATATCCTGAAGAGCTAAAAATTTGTAGTGGGTTGATTATTCCTGGTGGAGAATCAACAACTATCTCGATGCAGATGGATTATATAGGTATCCGTAAGAAAATTATTGATTTTGCAAAGGAACATCCTGTATTTGGCACTTGTGCAGGTTTGGTAATGCTTTCAACTCAACTTGAGGATTCTCGCATTCAAACCTTAGATTTAATGGATATTACAGTTAGCAGAAACGCTTGGGGACGGCAAGTTCATTCTTTTGTTGATGATGTTTCGTTAAGCTTTAGCAATTCTAAACCATTTGGAGCAGTATTTATTCGAGCGCCAAAAATTGATAAAGTTGGAAATGATATAACAGTCCTAAGTGAATATCAATCTGAACCTGTTATTGTTACAAATGGTAAACATTTAGCGGCATCATTTCATCCTGAATTAGGAAATGACACTAGAATTCATAAATATTTTTTGGAGTTAATAAATGATTGATTATACATACCTTTCTAAAATTGATAGTCCTGATGATTTAAAATCATTAGATGCTAAAACTCTTAAGGTTCTTTCTACAGAACTAACTCATTTCATTCGTTCTACCGTGGAGGAAGTTGGTGGACATTTTGCATCGCCATTGGGAGTTGTGGATTTAGCTATTGCACTTCATTCTGTTTACAATTCCCCTCACGATAAACTCATTTGGGATGTTGGACATCAAGCTTATGCACATAAAATTCTTACAGGAAGACGCGATGTTTTCTCTACATTACGCCAAAAGGATGGAATTAGTGGATATTTGAATCGTTCTGAAAGTCCACACGATATCGTTGGAGCAGGCCACGCAAGCACAGCGATTTCTTCTGCTCTAGGGTTGGCTCATGCTCGAGATAGAAAAAAATCCAATGAGAATATCATTGCGATTGTTGGTGACGGAGCAATGTCAGGTGGATTGTCTTACGAAGGAATAAATAATCTGGGATTTCATCGCACTCAAATGACAATTGTGCTGAATGATAATACAATGTCAATTTCCAAAAGTGTTGGAGCACTTTCTAAATATTTAACAAAAGTCGTTACCAGTCCAGTTTACAATAGGATGAGAAACGATATTTGGAATATAACTGGAAAAGCTCCTACAACTATTTCTCGAATTGTTAGAAAATTGTTAAGAAAAACGGAAGAAGGTGTAAAGGGATTTTTTACTCCAGGCGCTCTGTTTGAGGAACTCGGATTACGATATATAGGGCCTGTTAATGGTCATGATCTAGATGAATTGTTGCGAACTTTTAAAGCTGTTAAAAAGATGCCAAATCCTGTATTAGTTCATGTTTACACTAAAAAAGGAAAGGGATCTGAACTTGCTGAGATTGATTCTACAAAATACTACAGTATGGCAGGTAATCGAAAAAAGACAGAGAAACCCGCACCTGATTATTCTCAAGTATTTGGCTCATCTGTTGTTAAACTTGCTGAGAAAAACGACAAAATTATTTGTGTAACTGCTGCAATGGAGGTGGGTACAGGGATGTCAACTTATGTTAACAAATTCCCTAAGCGATATGTGGATGTTGGTATTGCCGAAGGTCACGCTGTAACCTATGCTTCCGGACTTGCTATAGAAAAATACAGACCAATTGTTGCAATTTATTCTACATTTTTTCAGCGAGCGATTGACAACATATTCCATGATGTTCTTCTTCAGGATTTACCAGTTATTTTTTGTATGGATCGAGCTGGAGTCGTTGGTCAAGATGGCCCAACTCATCACGGAATATTTGATATTTCTCTACTCAGAATGTTTCCGAATATCGTAATTACTGCACCAAAAGATGGTGATGAAATGAATGATCTATTAGCTACAGCTTTATCTCAACAAAAACCATTTTCAATTCGATATCCAAAGGACACTTCTTACAGATTTGATGAAAATCGTGAATCTAAAGTAATAAATGTAGGCGAGTGGGAAGTTTTAAATGAAGGAAGTAATGTTGCAATTTTGGCTGTAGGAAGCATGGTTGAAATTGCACAAAATAGTTTAAAGAAGATCAAAGAAATTCTTGGTTTCACTCCTACTGTGGTTAATGCGAGGTTTATCAAACCGATGGACGAGAATTTACTAAAAGAAGTGTTATCAAAGTATGAATCTATTTTAACTATTGAGGAAGGGTCGTTGATTGGTGGATTTGGTTCTGGAGTTGTTGATTTTGCAAAAGGGATAAAATCAAACAGCAACATTCTTACTATGGGAATTCCTGATAATTATGTTGAACATGCAACTCGATCTGAATTGTTAGATATACTTCAATTGAATACAGCTGGAATAATCAATAAACTTAAAGAGTTTAACTCTGCAAAATAATGAAGAAAAATTTCGAAATATCTAAGGATAAGTGGCAAGATCAGATTGATAATTCTAAAACAAGAGATTATAATTTTGATACCGTTTCAGGTGAACACATTGATGAATGTTATTTTCCTAATTCTGCTGATAATGAATATATGGAGAAGATTGGTTTTCCTGGAGAATATCCATATACTCGTGGGATTCATCCAAATTTATACCGTGGCAGGTTGTGGACTATGCGTCAGTTTGCTGGGTTTGGAACACCAAAAGAAACAAACGAAAGGTTCAAATTCCTTCTAGAACACGGTCAAACTGGTTTATCCGTTGCCTACGATATGCCAACATTAATGGGATATGATGCTGATCATGAGTTCGCTCTTGGAGAAGTTGGTAAATGTGGTGTAGCAGTTAGTTCTTTAGCAGATATGGAAACTCTCTTTGATGGAATAAATCTTGGAGAAGTCAGTGTATCTCAAACCATAAATGGTCCTGCAGTAATTTTATTGGCATTTTATATTGCAGTTGCAGAAAAACAAGGTGTTGATATTTCCATACTTCGAGGAACACTACAAAACGATATTTTGAAAGAGTACATTGCTCAAAAGGAGTGGATTTATCCTCCGGAAGAATCTATGCGAATAATTACGGATATGATTGAATATTGCACAGAATATCTTCCTAAATATAATACGATTTCTGTTAGCGGTTATCATATTCGTGAAGCTGGATCTACTGCAGCACAAGAATTAGCATTTACATTAGCAGATGGTTTTGCGTATATAGAACATGGAATTGCACGAGGAATGGATGTGGATGATTTTGCTCCTAGAATATCTCACTTTTTCAACTCTCATTTAGACTTTTTCGAAGAAATTGCAAAATTCAGAGCCGCAAGAAGGATTTGGTCGCGTCGTATGAAAGAAAAATATGGTGCAAAAAATCCAAAATCCTGGTTACTAAGATTTCATACCCAAACTGCTGGTTGTTCTCTGACTGCTCAACAACCCGAGATAAATATCGCTAGAACTGCTTTTCAAGGATTAGCTGCAGTTTTGGGAGGTACTCAATCTCTTCACACAAATTCTATGGATGAAACCTTAGCACTTCCGACTGAGAAATCTGTAGAAATTGCTCTAAGAACACAACAATTAATTGCCTACGAAACAGGAGTTGCAAATATCGTTGATCCTCTTGGTGGTTCTTGGTTTATTGAAAAATTAACCGACCAAATGGAAGAAAAAGCAGAAGATTATTTCAATAAAATTGAAGAATTGGGTGGAGTTATTCCGGCAATTGAACAGGGATTTATGCAAAGAGAAATTGCTGATGCTGCATCATCCTACCAAAAATTGGTTGATGAGAAAAAACGAGTTGTTGTCGGTGTAAATCGTTTTGTTAGAAAAAATGAGAAAATTGAAATACCACTTCTGAAAATTGGACCAGAAGTTGAAGAAAATCAGATAAGCAATTTGAAACATATTAAAGAAATTCGAGATTCTAAAAAAGTAACGGAAAAATTAAAAGAAATAGAAAACGCTTGCAGAAATAATGAAAATATAATGTTCTCATTGATTGAAGCAGCGAAAGAATATGCTACTCTTGGAGAAATAGTTGACTCTATGAAATCCGTTTTTGGTGAATGGCAAGAAAAAACAGTGATTTAATGAAAATTGTAGCTGACTTACATATTCATTCTACTATGTCCGATGGAAAATTAACTCCATTAGAAATTGTTACTGAGTGTATTGAAAGAGGTTTATCACATTTTTCAGTTACAGATCACGATACTATAAAACAGACTCCAATAATTAAAGATATATTGAGTCAAAAACAATATGATGTTAAGTTTGTACCAGGCGTTGAAATCTCCAGCTTCTTTCAAAATTCATCAATACACCTTTTGGTTTACAATATTGATGAGAATTCTGAACCAATAGTAAAACTACTAAATAATCTTCAAAACGAAAGAATAAAAGTTATTGAAGATATGGGAATAAAATTAAATAAACTAGGATATTCAATTGACTATAGTAAAATTATTGACACAATTCCTAATCCCGGTCGTCCACATTTAGCAGATTTACTAATTAGAAACGGTTATTTTTCAACAACTAAAGAAGTTTTTGATAAATTGCTAGGTTATGATAAACCAGCGTATGTTTCTAAAAACAAACCGCATTTAACAGAAGTTGTTAGTAAAGTTAGAGAGTCAGGTGGATTTTCATCATTGGCTCATATAGGGTTGTATTGGGATATTGACAAAATAAAAGATTTTGATGAAATTCCATTAAACGGAATTGAAGTGTACCATCCCGAACATGATTTTGGGGCGACACAGAAATTGTTAGAGTATGCTAAATATCGCAATCTTGTTGTTACAGGAGGATCTGATTTCCACAGTTATAATGTAGATAAATATGGTGAAATTGCTGAGTTTGGTTTGAATTCTCTTGAAATCGATGCATTTGTAAGGCATTTATAAAAGTGATAGATTTTCATAATCATATAATCCCTGGTGTTGATGATGGAGCAAACGATTTGCTTGAAACAAAAGAAATGCTATTGCACGCTATTTCTCAAGGCATTACGGATGTAATTGCAACTCCTCATTTACAAAACCCAAGATTTGATGACAAACAAATTACTGATAATGATATTTTGACTTCATATCATGAGTTGGTTGATTATATTGATAGTCAAAAAATAGCGATTAAGATTCATCTCAGTGCGGAAGTATTTTTCCTTCCGAACTTGATAAAATTGACAAATCATCCATTTGCAACATTAGGAAATGGTAGATATTTGCTAATAGAATTCCATCACGCTATAATTCCGTTGAGTTTCAAAACGGAGGTAATCAAACTACTTGATGCCGGTGTGATTCCAATAATTGCACATCCTGAAAGGTATATTCAAATTCAAGATGATTTTAATAACGCAATAAGATTGCATAAGTTAGGGAGTATTTTTCAGATTGATACCGGAAGTATTTTAGGACATTATGGAACTAAAGTTCAAAAAACAGCAATTAAGTTTCTATCAGCAGGATTAGTTAATTTTGTTGGTTCGGATGCGCATAATTCACGAAATCGTAATTTTTGTTTGGAGCCAGCTATGAAAAAATGCGAACAATATTTTGGTCACGATGCAGAAATATTAGTTAATGATAATCCATTACGACTGCTTGCTGGAAAAGATATTATTTCATTAAAAAAGAAAAAATCGTGGTTTAGTATAAAATAAAAGTAGAGGTTTAACATAGAGATTCAAATTAAAAAAATTGTTAATGGTTCTTTCCAAGAGAATGCTTTTATTGTAAAGGAAATCGAGACTTCCTCGGCTGTTCTTATAGATCCCGGTTCTGAACCGGAAAGGTTGTTAGATGAGCTTTCCGAACTAAAATGTAATTTAAAAGCGATACTATGCACACACGGTCACATTGATCATATTGGTGCTGTTTCAGAAATTAAACAAGCAACTTCAGCACCGTTTTACATCCATCAAGGTGATGAATACTTAGTCAAAAGTTCAGCAGAATACAGTCAGTATTTTGGAATAGCACCATCAAAAGTTCCTGAAGTAGATAATTTTTTATCTTCTGATGATATTTTAACATTTGGAAAGATACAAATTGAAGTTATCGAAACTCCTGGACATACGCCTGGTGGTGTTTGTTTTATGATTGGTAATCATCTTTTTACTGGAGACACATTATTTCATGAATCTATTGGTAGAACGGATCTTCCTGGTGGAAATTATGAACAAATTATCAAATCTATCAAAAATAAATTAATGAATTTAGATAACGATTTGATTGTGTATCCAGGACATGGTCAGGATTCAACGATTGTTAACGAAAGAAAATTCAATCCATTTCTCACATGATGCAACGACATAAACTAGAGGAGTTAATTTACGGTAAAATTGTATCTTTTGCATCTAAGGATAATTTAGAGCGAACATCAATACGCATTTTGCTAGCGTTATCTGGTGGTATGGACAGTATGGTTCTATTTGATGTAATTCTCAATTTATCTAAAAAATATCAATTTGAAATTGGGATTGCACATGTTAATCACGGAATTCATAAAAATGCAAATAAATCTGAGGAATTCTGCAGAACTTTTGCAGAAAAGAACAATTGTAACTATTATTCAACTAAACTCAATCCACCTGGAAAAAATCAATCTATCGAAGAATGGGCAAGAAATAAACGGTATTTGTTTCTAAAAAAGATTGCAAAGGATAATCAGTATCATTGGATATTTACAGCTCACCATGAAGATGACCAAATCGAGACTATATTTATGAGGAAAATCCAAAAGCACAAACATTGGATTTCTTTAATTGGCATCCGAGAGGAAATGGAGAACATCAGAAGACCAATGTTAAATGTGTCTAAACAGGATATTTTGCAATATGCACACTATAACAGTATTCGTTGGATTGAAGATCCTACGAACATTGATCAAGTTTATTTTCGAAATAAAATTCGGCATAATCTTCTGCCAAAAGAAATACAAAATAATCCCGATTTGCGAACACAATTGTTGAGATTAAGTAAAACAGCATCAATTAAATTTGAAGAGCTTAAAAAAGTTACACTTGAAGCTGAAAAATCTGCTCTCTTTGAAATTGGCAAAAACAGAGATTATTATTCAATTGATAAAGATGACTTTTGTAAATATAAAAGTGATGTAAAAAAATTGTTAATTCAATCGTTATCAAAAAGGACATTTTCCAAATTGCAGTTAGAACTGTCAAATGATAATTGGAACACATTTTTTCAATTTATTGAAAAATCTACAACGGGGAAAATATTTAAATTAACAAATGACATCTCTTGTCTTCTTGACAGATCATTAATGGTTATTTTTGTAAACAACAGCAAAAAATTATCGAAATTAAATTTAATGAGTGAAGAGACACATAATTGGGGAAATAATAGATTTTCAGTCAAATCTATTCACAATTTTGTTAAATCTGATGATAAATATTTAATGATAGCTCCATCACAGATGAAATTGTATGTTCGTATTTGGGAAGATGGAGATTTTATTATATCTTACAATAGTCGTAAAAAAGTAAAACTAAGTGATTTGTTTATAAATAACAAATTATCACGATTAGAAAAACAAAAATATCCAGTAATTGTAGATGATAGTGATACTGTTTGTTGGGTTCCAGGTATATTACACGGTGTGGTTGACGGAATATCAAAATCAAAGCAACTGAAGGAAATTAGATGGGAAGAACATTGAGAAAAACATTAACTGTTCCAAAAGGATATATTAACGAAGGAAAAGAAATACGAGAAATAATCACGGAAAAAGAGATATACAACAAAGTTAAAGAACTTGCTGCAGAAATATCAAAATGTTATGCCGGAAAAATTCCAATTATCATTGGGGTTCTTAATGGATCTTTTATGTTTATGGCTGATCTTGTTCGTAATCTTTCAATTGATTTTGAAGTAGATTTCATAAAAATATCTTCCTATGGTAGTTCAACAAAATCATCAGGAACAGTTAGATTACTCAAAGATATAAGTGCTGACATTACAGGAAGAGATATAATTGTTGTTGAAGATATAATTGACAGTGGCTTAACTATTGAATTTATCAAGCACCGCTTAGAGGAAGCCGGGACAAAGTCTGTTAAGTTCGCAACATGCTTATATAAATCTAATGTAGCTAAACAAAGTTTTGATATTGATTTTATTGGATTTAACATACCTGATAAGTTTGTTGTTGGATATGGACTTGATTTTGACCAAAAATTTAGAGGATTATCATCAATTTACGCATTTGAAGAGGAAGTATAAATGACACAAAATAAGAAAAAAACGAACAAGATACAAAGACCAGAACAAAGAAATAAGAAAAATGTAAAAGGAACCAATAAGAAACAAACTTTATGGAAATCAGCAGGACGAAATTTCTTCATTTGGGTAATCATCATTATTGCAGCTTTTAGTATTGCACGATTTTTATCGTCAGAAACAGAACCTAAGAGTGTATCATTTACAGAATATCAGGAATTCGTAGATAATGGATTAGTAACTTCAGCTGAGGTTATTGGAAGCACTTTTGTTGGTACATTTAAAGAACCTGTCGAAGAAAATTTCGGTAAAATTACCAGAAAATATGACAAGTTTGTAACAGTACTTCCTTTTGTTGATAGTGAAGTAACAAAAAAGTGGGATGAGCAAGGAATTTCATATCGCTTTAAAGATCAAACAATGGGACTACTCGATTATTTAATTCAATTTTCTCCATGGATTTTGTTAATATTCTTTTGGTTCTATTTGATGAGAAGAATGCAAGGTGGCGGTGGACAGAATGGTATATTTAATTTTGGAAAAAGTAGAGCTAGAATTATTTCACCGGATAGCTCAAAAGTTACATTTGATGATGTAGCTGGTTGTGATGAAGCAAAAGTAGAATTACAAGAAATTGTAGAATTTCTCAAGAGTCCTAAAAAATTCCTAAAACTAGGGGCAAAAATACCTAAGGGTGCTTTATTGCTTGGTCCTCCGGGTACAGGAAAAACACTTCTTGCCAGAGCAATAGCTGGGGAGGCAGATGTTCCATATTTCAGCATAAGTGGTGCTGAATTTGTAGAAATGTTTGTTGGAGTTGGTGCAAGTCGTGTTAGAGATTTATTCGACCAAGCAAAGAAGAATGCTCCCAGTATAATTTTCATTGATGAGATGGACGCAGTTGGCAGACATCGTGGGGCTGGCCTCGGAGGAGGCCATGACGAACGAGAGCAAACTCTAAATCAGATTTTAGTTGAGATGGATGGTTTTGAGACAGATGATAATGTGATTCTTTTAGCTGCTACAAATCGCCCTGATGTTTTAGATAAAGCTCTTCTTCGCCCAGGGAGATTTGATAGGCAAATTGTTGTTGACGCACCAGGAATCGATGGAAGGGAAGCAATATTCAAAATTCATACCAGAAGAATCCCTTTATCAGATGATGTGGATCTGAAAACATTGGCAAAGGGTACTCCTGGATTAGTAGGAGCTGACTTGGAGAATTTAGCTAATGAGGCTGCTTTATTAGCAGCAAGGAGAGATAAGAAATCTGTAACAATGTCTGATTTTGAAGATGCTAAGGATAAAGTAATGATGGGTGTTGAACGCAAAAGTATGATTTTAACACCAGAAGAACGCAAAGTAACAGCTTATCATGAAGCTGGACATTCTTTAGTAGCATACTTTACAGAGTATTCAGATCCTGTCCATAAGATTTCTATTATTCCAAGGGGACGAGCATTAGGGATAACTTCACAACTTCCAGACAATGAAAAACACAATTATTCACGAAACTATTTATTAGCTCGTTTAGATGTTCTTATGGGCGGTCGTACTGCTGAAAAAATAGTAATTAAGGATTTGTCTACTGGTGCAGGAAATGACATTTCTGTGGCTACAGATATTGCTCGTAGGATGGTTTGCGAATGGGGACTAAGTGATAGAATTGGCCCTCTAACTTTCGGTAAGAAACAAGAGGAGGTGTTCCTTGGTAGAGAAATCTCACATTCTAGGGATTATAGTGATGATATATCTACCGTTATCGATGAGGAAATTTCACTATTTGTAAAAGATGCTGAAAATAGGGCTGAGAAAATTCTTAGAGATAATATTGAGATTTTACATAATTTAGCTAATGCACTCTTAGAATATGAAACTATCTCGGGTGATAATATGGAAAAAATAATAAATGGGAAACCTATTCAAGTTCAACCTGTTGAGGAACCCAAAAAACGCAAAAGAAAGAAAATCGCAAAAAAGACAACAAATAAGAATTCAAAAACAAAAAATACTGTAGGTTAACGCTTTGATGAATGAATTTAACTAGACACATATTAGAAAAATCTAGAACTAAAGTAATGGGTATTTTGAATCTTACACCTGATTCTTTCTACGATGGCGGGAAATACAGTATTGATAATGTAAATCAACATATAAAGGATATGATTCAATGTGGTGCTGATATTATTGATGTAGGTGCCGAATCATCTAGACCAGGAGCAAACCCTATAAGTTTCGATGAGGAAATTAGTAGATTAGATCCAGTTTTTGAGTTACTATCGTCGTATAATATTTTATTTTCCATAGATACCAATAAACCAGAAGTTGCCCGTATAGCAATCCAGAAAGGTTTTGATATAATTAATGATATAACTGGAGGTGGCGAATCTGGTGGAATGTTTAAGGTTGCAGCAGAGTTCAATGTACCGATTATCATTATGCACATGCTTGGTAATCCTTTGACAATGCAAAATAAGCCTATCTACGACGATGTAATTGATGATATAAAGAAATATTTCTGTCATCAAATTAAATTAGCTCAATTATTTGGAGTAAAAGACAAGAATATTATTTTGGATCCTGGAATTGGTTTTGGTAAAGATATGTCAGATAATATTGAAATAGTTAATCGATTACAGGAAATAAAATCTCTTGGATATTCCGTATTAATTGGAACTTCTAGGAAATCATTTCTTCAATTAGATGATGATAAACCAATCGACAGACTTCCCGCAAGTATTAGTTCAATGACTTTAGCAATTACAAATGGTGCAGATATTGTTAGAGTTCACGATGTAAAAGAAAGTTGCAAGTCTACAAGAATCACTGATAGATTTACCAGTAAAATAGAGGTAAATTAAATAGTCAAATGGAGAACTTAAAATGAATTCTTTAAAACGCTTGTTTTTGTTATTTGTACTTACATCGATTTCTATCGGGACTATTTGCTTTAGTCAAGATATTACTTCTTTTCCAGATAAACCCCAAAGTAGTAGCTACATCATTCCTGAGGATCCAAGTCTACATTTACCAGTTAATATTTGGGGACATGTAAAAAAACCAGGACAGTTTTTAATTCCATATACTTCTAATGTTGATTTGGTCTCATTATTATCATTAGCTGGAGGTCCACTTCCAGGAGCAAAATTAAATAAAATTCTATTAGTAAGAGAAAGATATCAAGATGATAATTCTCAAATTGTTTATGAAATCGATCTAAGAGAATTTTTAGAAACAGGTGATAGAACTACTGTTCCACTTATTGAGCCAAATGATACAATTCTAATCGAACAATCATTTTGGAGTTCTATGAAGCAAAATTCAAGTTTTATACAGACGCTTCTTTATATTTCTACAACTGCATTACAAATACATCAGATGACGAAGAATTAACAATGGACATTGATCATCTTAAAGAACAATTTGAAACATCAAAAGTAAAGTATATCGAACTTAGGGGGTATCTTTGACAGAGATTTACTTAATTCAGAGATAGCAGAACTCCAAAAAAGAACACTCGAAACAGGTTTTTGGGACGACAACAGAAAAGCGCAATTTATTACTAAGAAAATCAGCAGTTTAGAAAATGAGCTCAAGATGTGGCAAGAGCTTGAGAATAAGTATTCAGAAGTTGAAATTCACTTTGAGTTGTTAGAATCTGAAGGTAAACCTGACTCTGAAATAGGAATTGCATTAAATTCTTTCTTAAAGTTCCTAGAGTATGTTGAATTACGGAAAATGCTAAATAATCATGATGATCATCGAGGAGCAATTTTAACAATACATCCTGGTGCTGGAGGAACTGAATCTCAAGATTGGGCAAATATGTTGTATCGACTATATATGCGTTGGTGTGAGCGATCTAATTTTAAAACAACAGTTATGGACTATCAACCTGGAGATGAAGCAGGATTGAAAGATGTTTCTGTCGAAATTTCTGGAGAGTACGCTTATGGCTATCTGAAAGCAGAGGCTGGAGTTCACCGATTAGTAAGAATTTCTCCGTTTGATAGTAATTCAAGAAGGCATACATCATTTGCTTCAGTGTTTATTTATCCGCTTATTGATGATGATGTAGAAATTGAGATACTAGATAAAGAAATCCGTATAGATACATATCGTGCAAGTGGAGCTGGTGGTCAACATGTAAATAAAACTGATTCTGCAGTGCGAATTACTCATATTCCAACAAATATTGTTGTTCAGTGTCAAAATGAAAGGAGCCAACTTAAAAATAAGAATACAGCAATGAAAATGCTAAAAGCTAAGCTTTATAAAAAAATACTTGAAGATAAAGCATCAGAGCAACAAAAACTTGAAGAACAGAAATTGGATATTGGATGGGGAAGTCAAATTAGGTCATATATTTTTCATCCGTATAATTTGGTCAAAGATCATAGGACTAAAGAAGAAACAGGGAACATTCAATCAGTTATGGATGGTGAAATAAACTCATTCATCAGGGCTTATCTATTAATGAATATGGAGAAAACAACAAGTGTCAACCGAACATAAAAGTTTAAAACAAATTATTAATTTTCGATTAGAAAAATTAGCAGATATTAGGGAATCTGGATTTAATCCTTATCCTCATAATTATAACAAAACTCACACAGCTGAAGAAATTCTAATATCGTATGAGACTTTTGAGGGGAAATCGATTTCTATTGCCGGTAGGATTGTAGCAATGAGAAAAATGGGGAAGGCAAGTTTTTTCCATATTCAAGATGAAACCGGAAAAATTCAGATGTATATTAAACGAGACAATGTTGGAACAGAACTTTACAACAATCTCTTTAAGAAATTGGATTTGGGAGATATCGTAGGGATTGAAGGTATAGTATTCAAGACTAAAACAGAAGAGACATCTATAAATGTTGAACAGTTAACATTATTATCCAAAAATATTAGACCTTTACCAAATCTTAAAGAAAAAGATGGAGAAGCTTTCAACGCATTTGATGATAAAGAACACAGATATCGTAATCGTCACTTGGATTTGATTGCTAATCCAGATGTAAAATTAGTATTTCAAACAAGAGCAAGGATAATAACATTATTAAGAAATTATCTTGATAATAAAGGATTCGTTGAAGTGGAAACTCCGGTTTTACAATCAATTTATGGAGGAGCTTCTGCACGGCCATTTACAACTTATCATAATACACTTGACCAAAACTTATTTTTACGAATTGCAGATGAGTTATATTTGAAAAGATTGATTATAGGTGGATTTGATAAAGTCTATGAAATTGCTAAAAATTTCAGAAATGAAGGTATGGATAAAAATCATAATCCTGAATACACTTCACTTGAGTATTATCAAGCTTATGCTGATGTTCACGATGTGCTGAAGCT
Source organism: Fidelibacterota bacterium (assembly GCA_014381725.1). Classification (GTDB taxonomy): domain Bacteria; phylum Fidelibacterota; class Marinisomatia; order SCGC-AAA003-L08; family JACNLC01; genus JACNLC01. The sequence continues at coordinate 59,828 of JACNLC010000055.1, forward strand.
TACAGAAAGAATGATAAGAGAAACAGCAAAAGCAATTGGTAAATTGCATGTAAAATTCGGTAAATATGAGATTGATTTATCTAAACCGTTTGAACAAAAATCAATGGCAGAATTATTGAAAGATAAGACAAAAAAAGATGTATTCTCTATGAATCGAGAAGAATTACAGAAATTGGTTAAATCGTATAATATTGATGTTGAAGACAAAATGAACTATGGTCAACTATTTGATAAATTGTTTGGAGAAATTGTTGAACCAGATTTAATTCAACCAACATTTGTTATGGATTATCCCAAAGAAATTTCTCCATTAGCAAAAGAAAAACGCGGTGAAGATAGCAAAATTGTTGAGCGATTCGAATTATTCATTGGAGGTATGGAATTTGCAAATGCCTTTACAGAACTGAATGATCCTATAGAACAACGAAAACGATTGGAAGAACAAGCAAAACTTAGAGAATTGGGCGATGATGAAGCTCAAGTTGTAGATGAAAACTTTCTTCAAGCTGTAGAATATGGCATGCCTCCAACTGGAGGTGTCGGTATTGGTGTAGATAGACTCGTTATGTTGTTAACTGAACAAACTTCTATAAAAGATGTTCTACTATTTCCTGCTATGAGACCTGAGGTTTAGTGACAGTTTATAGGAAAATAGCATTTCGCCAACTTAGAGCCAAACATTCCTTTGGTTTTATTTCATTCACATCAATTTTAAGTATTATCGGATTGTTGCTGGGAGTAGCATTTCTAATAATGATATCTGCATTTTCTAATGGATTTTCATCTGCTATCGAGGATAAGTTATCTAGTCTTGATGGACATCTGCGTATTCAAAAATATAATGGATACGAATTAGTAGATGAAAATGATTTATCATATTTAGATTCTCTTCTTCATTCCAATTTGGAATTTGCATCAATGACCCCATATATAGAAAAACGAGTAATGGTTCGCAAAGGAAATGCAACAGAAGGACTTATGATTTATGGTATTGAGCAAAATTCTTTGCAAACGATATTTGGATTAGAAAAATTTATAATTGAAGGCAAAACTACATTTACAAATCCAAATAGCATAATTATTGGTAATGAACTTGCAAAACAACTTGAGGTAAACATCGATGATAAACTTGTTTTATTTGATATTGAAAAACTCATTTCTGAAAATTTAGTCATAGCTAATAATTATATTGTCTCAGGTATTATAAAAACTGGATTTCCAGAATATGATAAACTATTAGCATTTGTTTCATTTGAAGGTATTGATTTGCTCTTTGGAAATACTAAAAAGTATGATGGCGTCATTAGTAATTTCACTAAACCAGAACAAATTGCTAAAGTAGATGAGGTTATAGCAAACAATTTAGATTTTCCGTTTTCTACAACAACTTGGAAAGAACGACATGCAAACCTATTTGAATGGCTAAATATCTATGATATACCTATTTTGCTGTTGATGGTTTTTATAATTATAGTTGCTGTGTTTAATATTTCGGCAACTTTGTGGATGATTGTAGTAGAAAAAAGCAAGAATATTGGGATTCTATTAACAATGGGATTTAACCAAATGGAGATTAGAAAAATATTCTTGTTAGAGGGTTTGATAATTGGAGGAATTGGTTCTTTGTTCGGATTGTTTTTTGCAATATTGGTTCTTTTCTTCCAAGCTAAATACCATTTTATAAGTTTATCTTCAGATATATATTTTATGGATTATCTCCCTGTTAAAATGTCTCTTAAATCTCTAATTATGTACCCAGTATTTGCTATATTATTAACACTAATAGCGTCCAGCATTCCTTCTTTTCGAGCTTCTAAAGTAGAACCAGCAGAAGCTGTGAGGTATGAATGAACTTTTATAGCTTTGTTTATAAATTTATTTCTCGAAAAGGAAATTCGTCTCGTTTCAATTGGACTATGATGTTTCCTTTGATTGGAGTTGTGATTGGGTGTATCCTTGTTACACTGACTTTTGCAATTATGGATGGTATGGAAAAGAAGATTTTTACAACACTTAGAGAATTTTCATCTCCTGCAAAAATTATTATTAATAAGTCTAACAAAAATCAATTAACAAATATTGAAGAATTTCTCGAACAAAACCAGATTGAATATTATAAATCAATTGAAAGAAATGGAATATTGTCGAATGGTCAGGAATACAGATTTGCAAAAATTCGTGCAGTTGATAAATTAGAGAAATATCTTAAATCAATCAACTTGAAAAATGATAATACTATTTCTGAATACAAAGAAAGTTATGCAATTTTAGGCAATGCGTTGGCAATGCGGTTGAATTTAGAAATTTATGATGAAATTAAACTAATTTCTCCATTGGACATTAACTTAATTACGGGAATTCCACCATACAAAACAGTTTATCTTTATGATACTTTTGGACTGAATATTTTGGATTACGATATCAATTATGCATTTGTTTCGTACAAAACAGGTACTGAAATGTTTAAATATTCAATAAACGAAACATTGCTTTTGAATGAAGAATTTGAAATTAGCGTATTGAATAATTTCAAAAGAGAATTTCCCAATATTGAGTATCAAACTTGGAAAGATAAACAGCAAAAATTAATATCTGCAATGAAATTGGAAAAACTAGCATATTCTACATTTGGTTTTTTAATTGTATTTATTGCGGGTTTTAATTTACTATCTATGATGAGTTTGTCCGTTATGCAAAAAATTTCACAAATTGGAATACTGAAAACAATTGGTTATTCCAATAAAAGAATTTCAAAGATATTTATCATCCAAAGTTTTGTTACTGGAATTTTAGGTGGGTTACTTGGAGTTGGAGCAGGGGTAGTGCTAATTAAATTGGAAACTAAGTACCGTTTTCTGAAAGTTATTTTTGATACTTTTCCTCTAAAAGAATTTCCCTTAATTTTATCGTATGAAAAAATAGTAATGGTATTTCTTGTTTCAGTTATGCTAATTCTGATTTCCGGAATTTATCCAGCTTATAAGTCAGCAAAATTAAATCCAATTAAATCAATAGATTATATAAAATGAAACTAATAGCAAAAAATATTACAAAATCTTACATAACTCAAGCAGGTAAAGTTGATGTTCTTACTGGGATTGATTTAAATGTAAAAGAAGGAGAAATTGTAGCAGTTATGGGACCTTCTGGAGCAGGAAAATCCACTCTGCTTCATGTTATAGGAACTTTAGATAGTTTTGATAATGGACATTTAGAAATTGATGGGCAGATTATTAGCAATAATCAAAACGAATTGTCAAAAATAAGAGCAACTAAGCTAGGTTTTGTGTTTCAATTTCATCACTTATTACCAGAATTTACAGTTCTAGAGAACTTGATTATTCCTCAAATGCTGTTGCATTCCGACCACAAAAAAGCTGAAATGCGAGCAATGGAATTGTTAAACTTAGTAAATTTGTCAAATAGGTCTATGCATTATCCATCCCAAATATCAGGTGGTGAAAAACAAAGAGTTTCAGTTTTGCGAGCATTAGTAAATAGACCCAAAATTATAATTGCAGATGAACCTACAGGGAATCTAGATGTAGAAAATAGTAACCTACTTTTGCATCTAATTAGTGAATTAAGTAGAAAGTTCAAACAGTCATTTGTAATTGCAACTCATGATAAATCTGTTGCTGAAATTGCAAATAGAACATTAGTTCTAGATAATGGAAAACTCAATCACAAGAAAATTGGTTAAAACACTATGAAAGAAAATTTTACACACAAAGTTCAACTTATCATAAAGTATGCTAAGGATGAAGCAATTAGACTAGGTCATAATTATATTGGTTCTGAACATTTACTTTTGGGATTAATAAAAGAAAGTCAGTGCAAAGCTATAACATTGTTGATGACATTGGGATGTGATTTAACAGAAATGCGTGATATTATTGAAAAATTGACAAATACTCAAAGTGATACTTCCTCATCAGGTAAGACTCCTTTTACAAGAAGGAGTGAACGCATTTTAAGAGAAACCATTAGTGAAGCAAAGAAACTTGGGCAAAATGTTGCTAACGATATACACCTACTTCTTGCGATTGCTCTAGAAAAAGAAGGATTAGCTTACGATATATTAACACAGTACTCTATAGATTACGATTTACTGCTTACTTATATTGGGTCTTCTAAGCAACACAAGATAGCTAGCAAAGAAAAAACTTCACCATCTTCCACGCCAACTCTTGATAAATTTAGTCGTGATATTTCTTTGCTTGCCATTAATGGACATTTAGATCCTGTAATTGGTAGAAATATTGAAATTGAACGAGTTGCTCAGATATTATCACGCAGGAAGAAGAATAATCCAGTATTAATTGGGGAACCTGGTGTTGGTAAAACTGCAATTGTAGAAGGACTCGCTATTAGAATTTTGGAAAAGACAGTCCCACGAGTTTTATGGAATCAACGAGTTATTGTTTTGGACATTGCAGGACTAATTGCTGGTACTAAATATCGTGGACAGTTTGAAGAAAGAATGCGAGCTTTAATGCTGGAACTTGAAAAAGCTTCGGATATAATAATTTTTATTGATGAGTTGCATACACTAGTTGGAGCTGGAAGTGCGACTGGATCTTTAGATGCTGCAAATATGTTTAAACCTGCTTTGGCTCGAGGAGAAATCCAAATTGTTGGAGCAACAACTATGGATGAATACCGACAATATATTGAAAAAGATGGAGCTTTAGAAAGACGATTTCAGAAAATTATAGTAAATTCTCCATCAATTAAGGATTCAAAGAGAATCCTTGAAGGTTTGAAGAAAAAATACGAGGATCATCATCAAATTAGTTATTCTGATGAATCAATAGAAGCTTGTGTAGAACTTAGTGAACGATATATCACAGATAAATTTTTACCAGATAAAGCTATTGATGTAATGGATGAAGTCGGTGCAAGAGTTAGAATTTCTAATGTCTTTGTACCTGATTCAGTAGTGAAACTTGAGAAAAAAATTTTAGAACTTAAGAAATCCAAAGAAAAAGCTATTATTAAACAGAAGTTCGAGGAAGCTGCTGATCTTAGAGATCAAGAAAGAAAACAAATAGCCAAACTTCAAAATCTACAAAATGATTTAAACAAAAACGAAACTGAAAATCGTCCTATTGTAACTGAAGATGAAGTTGCCAATGTAGTCAGTATGATAACTGGAATTCCAATGAATAAAGTTGCTGAATCCGAGTCGTCTCTTTTGTTAAATATGGCTAAAGCACTCAAAGGTAATATTGTTGGTCAAGATGAAGCAATTTCAAAATTATCACAATCTATTTTACGAGCTCGCGCAGGATTTAAAAATCCGATTCATCCTATCGGCTCATTTATGTTTTTAGGTCCAACTGGTGTAGGTAAAACAGAACTTGCAAAAGTTCTTGCTAAATATTTGTTCAGCGATGAAGAAGCATTAGTTAGGATTGATATGTCCGAGTATATGGAAAGATATAATGTTTCAAGATTAGTTGGAGCTCCTCCAGGTTATATTGGCTACGAAGAAGGTGGACAACTAACAGAAAAAGTTCGCCGAAATCCATATTCTGTAGTTCTATTTGATGAAATAGAAAAAGCACATCGAGATGTTTTTAATATTTTATTGCAGATACTAGATGAAGGTCGCATAACAGATAGTTTAGGCAGGAAAATTGATTTTAGAAATACGATTATAATTCTAACTTCAAATATTGGGACTCAAAATATAAGTTCTTCGACGATCGGTTTTACTAGTGACATAAACAAGAAACAAATGGATGTTGATTCAGAAATTTTAGATGAAGTGAAAAAAATCTTCAAACCTGAATTTCTAAATCGTTTAGATGATTTAATTGTATTCAGTAGATTATCTAAAGAAAATATGTTCAAAATTGTAGATTTGCAACTAGAAGATATTAGATTAAATTTGCAATCAAAAGGTGTTAAGTATAGAATTTATAAATCTGCAAAGGAACTATTAATTAGGGAAAGTGATCATCGTCAGTGGGGTGCTCGTTCGCTTCGCAGGGTAATTCAGAATAGAGTTGAAAATGTGATTTCGGAGAAATTTCTAAAAAAAGAGTTTGTTGATGGTGGCAAAATAATAATCAAAGCGAACAAAGAAGATCTGACATTTGAACAAATTGAACTAACTACTAAGAAAAAGAGGAAATTAGATATTCATGCAGAAAAGTAAAGTTACTTTCTCTTTAGAATATTATCTGCCTTTTCTAGGAGGTCTTACTTTTCTTCGTCTCTTATGTGATCGTTTTTTCTTCACTTCGTCATTGAGTATTACTATTCCATCTGAATTAGTGAAGCTATATTCTGCATTAAAGTTTTGGATGTCTAAAATCAACTTTGGTTCAAAATTAGTGACTTTAGAACCAGTAGCGTGCTGACTACTTCCAAAGCAGAATACTATATAAACAAAAACAAATATGATGATATTTAATGATAATCTCATACAGTATAATAACACTTAAATTCGGATTGAAATTTGATGTGCATCACATTATTATACATTTTTTATACATTATTGAGTCTTTGAGAGTAACTATAGACATAAGTAAATTAACTTATTAGTATGAAACAACATTTTATAATTAGATCAAATCATCGAAATAGGATTATTTTGATTCCATTAATGCTTGTGTTTGGAATAGGTTGTGTCTATTTTAACTTATTTTATAACGCAGAACAATCTTATAAAGATGCAATAAAAATCATAGAAGAAACTCCTCTTACCGATGACGGAGAACTACCTGCACAAGCAGTTAGACTTCTAGATACTGCGATTAAAAAAAGTAATAAAGTTATAGATCAACATGAAGAAAGTAAATATGTAGATGACGCGATTTTTATTACAGGAAGAGCTAATTTTTTCAAAAAGAATTTTGTAAGTTCTCAAGAAGATTTTAATAAATTAATTATTGAACATCCTTCAAGTCCATTTGTTATTGAATCAAAAATATGGCTTGCAAATTGTCACCTCGAATTAGGTTTAATTGATAGTGCAACTTATGAAATCAATGAACTACTTTCAGATAAAATGTTAAAGAACAATGAACAGTATTTAGCATTATTAGTATTAGGTGAAATTAAATTAACACAAGATTCCCTGCATAGAGCTTTTGAATATTTTGAAAAAGCGACTACTTTTACGAGTAAAGCAGGTAAAAAATCATCTGTATATGCAAGATTAGTTAAACTATCTGAAGATAACAAAGATTTTAATTCAGCTGTACATTTCTTAAAATTACTTGAAACTCATACTCAATCAAATGAAATTCGTCTTAATGCTAAAATGAAATGGATTGAATATAATAGAATCATTGGAAATTATGATGCAGTTTTAAATGAGATTGAATCAATGTTAAGTTTATCTGAATATGAAAGTTTGTATTTGTCCTTAGAATTAGAACGAGCTAAAATATCATTCGATAGACAAGATTACGAAATTGCAAAAAGAGATTTATCGTTTATGGCAGAAAAATATTCTAAGAAAAAAGAAACTGCAGCTGCATATTATTACTTAGGCTACATTTCTTTATTCTCTGATTTGGATATGGAACGAGCTAAAGAATATTTTATGAATGTAACAACAGAGTATAATCGCTCTGATCATAAAATGCAAGCTGGATTTTATTTATCAAAAATTGAAAGATATACTTCTATTAGAGATGAATATGAGGAATTGTTAGAAAAATATATACCGATTGCAGACACAACTTTTGTTGAATTAGACAGCTTAACCATTGATACTTTAGAGAGCAAAATTGTTATAAATGATTCAGTAGAGCTGGAAATTGATAAAAATGTAAATCTTGATTCTTTGTTGACAGGAATAAACGAAAATACCATTATTGATAGTCTTAGCGAAGCAATTCTTGACACAACATCTGACCTAGAAGTAGGGCAAATTAACGATTCCGTTGTTGATTCTTTATTGTTTACAATGGCTGAGATTATGGTGTTTGATTTTGCTAGAAATAAAGAAGCATTAGACTATTATGAAGAGTTAGTTCTAACCTACCCAGATTCTAAATTTGTTCCTCAATCGTTGTATATTTTGAGTGAAAAATCGAACGAACAAGATAAATGGTTGCAAAAACTAAAAACTGACTTCCCTAATTCAGAATATCTTAAGACTGATATAACAAATTCTGATTTATCTAGCGATGTAAATGATTTTGAAAATTTAATAAATATAGCTTGGGAAACACTTGAGAAGAATCCACAAGATGCTCATGATCAGTTTCTGGCTATTTATGAACAATTTCGTGATACACTTTCTGTTTACATAGCTGCAACAATTAGCGATTATTATTTGCAGGAATTCCAAAAAGCATTGACAGAATATTCTGATTTTGCTAAAAAATACCCAAATCACGAATTTGCTAATACAGTAAAAAATCGGCTTGATGAACTGGAAAAAAACCTTGAAGACCAACTCTCGGTTTACGAAGCAGAACTTCACTTTAATAAAGGGATTAATTCACTTCAAAATTCATTTGACCCTGATACAGCTTCTTTCTATTTTGAGGAAGCTGCAAAAACAAAAGTTGCAAGTGGATTAAGAACTTTATCACAAAACTATAAAACTAAACTTCAACAACATCAGAAGTTAAGCGACAAATTATATCATACTTCTCTCGAAATAGATTCACTTGCTAACGATAGTACTGAACGAGGCAATGAAAATCTTGATTCACTACATTATTTTATGGGTGAGTTGTTTTATAATGATTTGCATAAACCTGATTCTGCAGAAAATCACTATATTAAAGTTATACAAGATTATCCAAAATCAAATTTTCGTGCAAACAGTTTAATCGCAATGAAAAAACTCCAACCTGATAATGATTGGGATGTGGTTTTTATTAATGAAAATTCTGATTCTCTTTATAATACTTACATTTCAGAGAAGGAAGAACCCTCCAAACCTCTTCAAATTATTACTGATAACTCAATGAATGATCTGCAATGGGAAATTGAATCCCATCAACTGTATCTCGATAATTTTACTGAAATTGTTGGAGAAGATACACTTTCAACAGAAATTGATAGTACTTTGGTTACTCAAAATGATATCGAATTATTGGATACCCTTTTGGTTGATTCAACACAAGCCGAAATCATTGATTCTTCAAAAGTATTGAATTACGATGTAGTATTATTAGATACTACAAGTCTTACGGAGGGGATAATTCAAGAAGCCAATGTTGAAGAACAATTTGAAGATTCTACAGCATTCTTGGATGATTCAATAATAGATTCTATTGCTGTAGTAGGATTAATAGATAAACATACGAAATATTATTTAATTTTACCGGGAGATAATTTATTTCAGATAGCTCTAAAAGAATATAAAGATATTGAGTATTGGAAGCAAATTTATGATTGGAATATTGATGATATTGGTGATAATCCCAATAGAATATTTGCTTATCAACAATTGATCCTTGAGTTCGATGAACATCAAACTCAAAAAGAACCTAATTTTGTAATATATTTCGTTAAACGATTTGATACATTGTGGTCAATTGCTGATAGATTCTATGGCGACCCATATGCTTGGAGTGTTATCTATAGAGATAATGAAATATTGTTACACGAAAATGATGGAATTTTAATTCCCAAAATGGAGTTAAGAATTAGAGAAACTTTAACTAAATGATGATTCAAGAAATTACAATTGTAAGTACCGTAAATGAAATTGCTGAGAATACTTATCAAGCAAAATTAATAGCACCAAAAATTGCATCAGTTTGTAAACCGGGACAGTTTATAAATATTTTACCATCAGAAACTTGGAAAAGTGTTATGCGTCGTCCAATGAGTATTGCAGGACAAAATGGAGATGAAATTCAAATTATTTTTAAAGTTGTTGGCAAAGGTACTCAAATAATGTCCCGCTGGAAATCGAATGATAAAGTTGATATTATTGGTCCTCTCGGGAACTTTTGGTCTGGACTTGAAGATAAACTCCCGATTCTCTTAGGTGGAGGAGTAGGTATTGCTCCAATTTTGTATCTTCATAATTTTCTCAATGAAAACTCAATATCACATTATCTTGTGATGGGTGCAAAAACAAAGTGCGAACATTTTATATGCCATAATCCGGAAGATAGGGTTTTACTCACAACTGACGATGGCTCTATTGGAATACACGGTACAGTGATTGATGGATTAAAAAATATCCTGTATCAACCAAAAGACATCGCAGAAATGAAAATATTTGCTTGTGGACCTCCAATGATGAACAAATTTGTTAAGCGCTTTGCAATTGAAAATGATATTGAATGCTACATTGCATTAGAAACACTAATGGCGTGTGGTTTTGGCAATTGTCAGGGGTGTGCAGTAGAACGAAATGTTGATAATAAAACAGACCATTCATATCGTCAGAAATATGCACTTGTTTGTAAAGATGGACCAATATTTAATGCAAAGGATATTGTGAAATGTTAACTACAAAAATTAAAGATATTGAGTTTAAATCACCAATTCTAACTGCTAGCGGGACTTTCGGTTATGGTCATGAAGTGCAAGATTTAACAGATGGCAATATGCTTGGTGGAGTTATCACCAAGTCTATTACACTACATCCGCGAGAAGGTAATCCACCACCTAGAATTTCAGAAACTCCATCAGGAATGCTCAATTCAATCGGACTTGCAAATGTAGGTGTTAATGAGTTTTGCAAGCTAAAATTGGACTATCTTAACAAACTAAAAACTAATGTCATCATCAATATTGCTGGCTCAACAATTGACGAATATATTGAAACTCTAAAGATTATAGAAAATTCAGATGGGAATCACATTGGTTACGAAATCAATGTGTCTTGCCCAAATGTAAAAGAAGGTGGAATGGCTTTTGGTGTCAAACCAGAAATTACTGAGAAACTCACAAAATCACTAAGAAAATTAACCTCAAAATTATTGATTGTGAAATTAAGTCCGAATGTTACAAAAATTGAGGATATTGCCCGAGCTTCAGAACAGGGTGGAGCAGATTCAGTTAGTGCAATCAATACTGTTGTGGGAATGGGAATTGACATAAAATCTTGTAAACCTGTTTTAAATACAGTATTTGGTGGTTTATCAGGACCTGCGATAAAACCAATTGCATTAGCAAATGTACATAAAATTTATAAATCAGTCAAAATTCCGATTATTGGAATTGGTGGTATTTCAACAGTTGAAGATATTATCGAGTTTATTCTAGCCGGAGCAAGTTTAATCCAGATTGGAACACTAAATTTCAAAGAACCAAATATCGGGTATAGTTTAAGAGATGAACTTATAGAATATTGCAAAACTAATAATGTACTAAATCTGCAAGATTTATGCGGGGGAATTGATTATTTATAAAAATCGTAATATGATCAAGCTAATTTTAATTGGGACTTTCTTTGTTTTATCGTGTTCACCTGCACCACGATATCGAACTGGAAGTTTAACTCCAAAATCACCTAAAAAAACAGAAGCTCCAAAATTATCGAAGACGAATAAATCCAAAAAATTGTTTACGGGAATGTCGTCTTACTACGGTAAAGATTTTCACGGTAAATTAACTGCAAACGGAGAAATATTCGATATGTACGGATTAACTGCAGCTCACAAAACCTTACCACTAAACACAATTGTTAGAGTAACAAATTTGAATAATGACAAATCACTCATTTTAAGGATTAATGATAGAGGTCCTTATATTGCAGGGCGGATTTTGGATTGCTCGTACGGAGCAGCAAAAAAATTGGGATTTGTGAGCGCAGGAGTTACAAAAGTAAAAATTGAAGTTATTGAATGGGGAGATGGTGTGTATATGCATCACGATTAGTTGGAAGTGAACAATTCTTTCATTAATCATAAATAAAATGAGTACAGTATTAAATTATCAAGGGAAGTTAATTGATCCGTTAAACCTAAGAGATTCTGATTTCGACAATATCGGAATGCAATCTGCTGTAACTTTAAGCAGACTGCAACGGTTTTGGGGACAACTACGAGAAAGTTATTCTGTTGCACAACATTGTTTGGCTTTAGTGGAATATTTTAACGGAGATGTTGAGCTTCAAAAGTGGGGGATTGGACACGAAGTTTATGAGTCTTTAACAGGGATGGATGTCCCTACTCCAATCAAACATAGTTCGGTTTATTTACCATATAAAAATTCTGAAGAATATGCTCTTAAACAGTTTGCTAAAATATATGATTTGGTGTATCCAGTTCCACAGAAATTCATCTTAGCAGATAAAAATATTATGGTTATGGAAGCTGAAGCTTTAATGCCCTATAATTCTAAAGTTAACTGGCGAGAGAGAGGAAATACACCTGTTGGAGTTCTCTATAAGCTCGGGGCTGATGAATCAGAAATTCGTAGAGAATTTATTAATAAATGGCAAGAATTATTCGGAAGAATGTAGCAGATGTATTTAAGCATATCTTTTGTGTATTCACTGTATTGTACAGTAAACTAAAACTTTAATTAGAGGAAAATTATGTTAGAAACATTGCGTAAACGGGCTTTAGTATTTATAGTTGGAATTCCAGCACTCATTGCAGTCACAATTTATGGTGGAGTTTGGTTTATGCTGTTTACCTTACTCATTACCGTTTTAGGAGGTTTGGAAGCACTTAAATTTGCTCATTTTTCAACAAGTAAATCGACTTCAATTATAGTAGTTCTTTCCATAATACTAATTGTAACTAGTTTTCAATATTGCAGTGCTGATTATTTACTAATTCTAGCAACAATTACTTTAATCATTTTGTTCTTTGAGATTTTCAAAAATCAACCAAATCCGTTTGAGAATGTCTCTGTTTCTCTATTTTCCATCGTTTGGATGGGTGTCTTACTAGGAAGTTTAGTCTTAGTTAGAAATATACCAACTATTGGGAAATACCTTACAATTGTAATGTTTGTTTCTGTATGGAGTTGCGATACTCTTGCTTACATTTTTGGTTCAGCATTTGGTAAAAAGAAAATCCTCGAAAGGGTGAGTCCAAAAAAATCTTGGGTTGGTAGCATTGCAGGATTGCTTGGAAGTTTAATCGTTGTGTTCATTTTCAAGCACTTTGGACTTTTAGAAATCTCATATAAAGATGTGATAATATTAGGAATTATCTTTGGAGGATTTAGTCAATTAGGAGATTTTGCAGAATCGTTATTTAAGCGAAGTGCAGATATTAAAGACTCAAGCAATTTATTACCGGGTCACGGTGGTGTTTTAGATAGATTTGACTCAATGGCAATTGCAGCTCCATTAACATATTTGTATTGGACAATTGTTCATTTTATGTAATTCTTGGTTCAGCTTATACAAAATGGTAATATTTTTATTGTATAGCACCTATTAAACAATCGAATTTATAGAGATGTATAGAGAAGATTTATGGCAAAGATATTAAAATCTGAAGATATTAAAATTATACTTGCAACAGATTGTGGTTCAACTACTACAAAAGCAGTATTAATTCAATTTGTAGATGGAGTTTATCGCTTAACTCATAGAGGTGAAGCACCAACTACCGTCGAAACTCCATTTGAAGATGTAACAAAGGGTGTTTTAAATGCCATTACAGAATTAGAAGAGCTTTCCGGAAGAAAAATTTTAGATGATGATAAAATAATTTCTCCAGTTAAAGAAAATGTAGGAGTGGACATCTATATTTCCACCAGTTCCGCAGGTGGAGGGCTCCAAATGATGGTTGGTGGAGTTGTAAAAGGAATGACTGGAGAAAGTGCTACGCGAGCTGCTTTGGGTGCTGGAGCTATTGTTATGGATGTTCTTGCTTCAAATGATGGTAGATTGTATCACGAGAAAGTTAAACGAATTCGGCAACTTCGCCCTGATATGATATTGCTTTCAGGTGGAGTCGATGGCGGGACAGTCCCGCATGTTGTAGAATTAGCAGAAATTCTCGAAACTGCAAATCCAAAACCTCGTTTAGGGATAAATTACAAGCTTCCAGTGATTTACGCTGGTAACATTGATGCTCGTGATGAAATATCTAAACGACTTTCAGAAAAATCAGATTTGACCATGGTTGACAATATCCGTCCTACATTGGATAGAGAAAATTTGCAACCAAGCAGGGATAGAATTCACGATTTATTTATGGAGCATGTTATGGCACAAGCTCCCGGTTATAAAAAATTAATGAGTTGGACAGATGCTCCAATTATGCCAACTCCAGGTGCTGTTGGAGAAATAATTCAGCAGATTGCCAAGAAAGAAAGTATTTCCGTAGTTGGTGTTGATATTGGTGGAGCAACAACAGATGTGTTTTCAGTTTTTCAAGGACAGTTTAATAGAACTGTGAGTGCTAATCTTGGAATGAGTTATTCTGTTTGCAATGTATTAGCAGAGGCAGGAAATGAGAATGTGTTAAAGTGGACTCCATTTGAAGTGGACGAAAGAGAGTTAACCAATCAAATTGCAAATAAAATGATTCGCCCAACAACAGTTCCACAGTCTATGAAAGCTCTGAAAATTGAGCAAGCTATTGCCCGAGAAGCTTTACGACTTTCTTTTGAACAGCATAAATCGTTTGCAGTTAACCTTAAAGGAGTGCAACAAGAACGCACTATTTCTGATGCCTTTGAGCAAACAGAATCCGGTGAAACTCTAGTCGATTTGATGGAATTAGATTTGATTGTTGGCTCTGGTGGAGTTTTATCTCACGCGCCTCGCAGACAACAAGCTGCACGAATGATGATAGATGCATTTTTACCTGAAGGAATCACTCAAATAGCTGTTGACTCTATTTTTATGATGCCTCAGCTTGGAGTTTTATCAACAGTCCATCCAAAAGCAGCAGTTGAAGTATTTGACAAAGATTGTATGGTCAGATTAGGAACCTGTATTGCTCCTGTAGGAGAAATCAAAAATGGTAAATCTATGATGACTTACAAATTAGAATTTCAGAATGGAACAATAGAAAGTGGAGAGTTATTGCCAGGTGAGTTAATATTATTCCCAACACCTTATGCACCTCTAAAAGCAGAATTTATTCCTGCTAAGAATTTTGATGTTGGCAAAGGGAAAAATCAACCTGTAAATACAGAAATATTTGGAGGTGAAGTTGGTATAATTTTAGATGGTCGAGGTCGAAGACCATTTGAAATTCCAAAAGATTCTGATAGTAGGATGCAAAAATTATTAGAATGGTCAAAAGTAACAAATGAATATCCGTTAACGGAGGATAGTAAATAATGTCAAGGTCTTATACTCCAGGTTTAAAGGTTCTTCATAAAACATTGGTTCAAAAAACTAGATTACTTCCTTTAAAAGGAAAAGTCCAAGGGACTATTGGAGAACAGGTATCTCCCGATACAATAGTTGCATCTACTAATATTCCAGGAAATATTAAAATGTTAAATATTGCAAATACATTGAACATTGAACCCGATACAATTTTTGATTATATGCAAGTTGATATTGATGAGGAAATCCAAAAGGGTCAGTTAATTGCAGAATCAAAAGGTCTTTTTGGATTTTTTAAAACTCAAGTATTCTCACCTATAGATGGTACTTTAGGCAATGTTTCAGATGTTACAGGTCAAGTTATCTTAAATGAACCACCAATTCCGATTGAAGTTGATGCATATACTTCAGGCAAAATAATTGAGGTAATTCCTGAAGAAGGTGTGGTAGTTGAAACTGAAGCATCATTGATTCAAGGTATATTAGGTGTCGGGGGTGAGAGTCGTGGTTTAATCAAAATATTAGTTAAATCACCAGACCAAGAAATTACCGAAGAGTTGTTAACTGAAGATTGTGAGGATAAAATAATAGTAGGTGGTTCATATATTTCGCATCAAGTTTTTGAAAAAGCTCAAAAATTAAATGTATCCGCTATTGTCGTTGGAGGTTTTCATTACAAAGATATTAATAAGATTTTAGGTTATGCTCTGGGTGTAGCAATTACAGGTTCAGAAAATTTGAAAACTTCTTTAATTCTCACAGAGGGTTTTGGTAAAATTGCTATGGCACAAAGAACTTTCGATTTATTGAAAGAAAATGAAGGTGAATTTGTAGCTGTAAACGGTGCAACTCAAATCAGAGCTGGAGTAATTCGCCCTGAAGTATTAGTCCCAAAAACATCAAGTGATTCGATTACACATTCATTAGATGACGAAGGACAAGCGATTTCAGAAAACTCAATTGTAAGAGTAATACGAGATCCTTATTTTGGTTTGATAGGAAAAGTAAAATCGCTACCATCAAAACTGATTCGAGTAGAATCCGAAACTATGGTTAGAGTTGCAGAAGTTGAATTTGAAGATGGCAATGTATCTGTAATTCCAAGAGCAAATTTAGAAATGATACTTTCTGATTAAACAGTAATGAACGATAAAAATAAAGAAATAATTACAAGATTTGCAGGACGAATTGTTGATAGAGGTATGGCAACTCCATCTGTATTTTATTTAGAAATGGTGAAATATGTGTCATTCTTAGGAAGTCAACTGATGGTTTTCTTTGGACCGATTATCACAGCATTTGTAAAATCAGATGGCTATTACAACATTGCTGAGTTATTAGAAGATAAAAAGAATGTGGAGTTTTTACTTACAGAAATTGAAAGATTAGCTAAGTTTGAAAAATCAACGCAAAAGTTGGAGGAAAAGTGAATAAGAAATTAGTTTATTACTTAAGTGCATTTTTTGGGATTCTATTTCTTTATTGGTTAGGGCACTGCACAGTATTCAGACATGGGAATGAAGCAATGTTTATTGCTGTATTGTTGGTTTCATTAACAATGCATTACTATATAAATTTGGCAAAAAGTGGTGCCGAAATTTACCTTAGACCGATTGCTGGTTTGAAAGCATTTGAGGAAGCAGTAGGAAGAGCTACAGAAATGGGAAAACCAGTTTTATTTATTCCAGGCATTTCAGATTTAGACCAAGTTGAAACGGTTGCTGGACTGGTTGTTTTGGGTCATGTCGCAGGTATGACAGCACAATATGAAGCAAGTTTGAATGTCCCAGTAACAAGTGCAATTGTTATGGAAGCCGGTCGTGATGCTTGTAGAGAAGCTTATTTGCAATCAGGAAGACCTGATTTATATTATGATGATATGGTTCACTATTTAACAGGAGACCAATTTGCTTATGCAGCAGGTGTAAATGGTATAATGCTTCGCGAGAAACCTGCAGCAGTATTTTATCAAGGTAAGTTTTTTGCAGAATCGCTAATTTTAGCTGAAACTGGTAACTCAATTAATGCAATTCAAGTAGCAGGAACTGGTTCTCCATCTCAAATTCCATTTTTTGTAACAGCATGTGATTACACTTTAATTGGTGAAGAATTTTTTGCTGCGAGTGCATATTTATCAAAGAAACCTACATTCTTGGGAAGTATTAAGGGGCAGGATATTGTAAAATTCTTTGTTATGTTAGGGATGACTGCATTTATAGCTTTATTTGGTGCAAAACTTTTTGAGTATTCAAAGTCAAATGAATGGAACAATATAGAAAATACTTTAAATCAAAGAGTTGAATCTGTACAGGAATATTGGACAGAAATATCTCCACAAGAGAAACTCGCTATTTTAGGTGATTCTCTAGACTGGAGTGAATTAAAACTAGTTCAACGAGATAAAATATTCCAAACGGTCAAGGACAATGCAATTATTTCAGTTATAGACACATTATCAAAGTATTCTGCATTATCTGTCAAAACTTGGCAAGATTTCAGCTTGACACAAAAGAAAATGTTGTCTGATGTGTTAAGTGCTGAAAGAAATATTGAAATATTCTATTATGATTATGGCCAAAGTCAATTTGAACAATTTGATGAGATTCAAATGAATATTTGGAAATCTGCTGACAATATTTCTGGTGGTCAATTTGTGTCGAAAATTGTAATTGATGACGATGATAATATTTATGTAAATAATATTGATGGAGATTTATCTGAAAATGTTACATACGATGAAAAAAGAATGTATAGAAAAATCGGATATTATTTCTTTAACAAATTATCAAAATTGGAAAAGGTAGCTGTTTTATCTCAGTGGGGTAAATCGAATAAAGAGTTTTTTGATATTGAAAAATATTTAACATCTAATTAAGGAGTAGAATTGTGTTGAAACGGAAAATTCCACTATTTATTGTAATCTTTGTTGGTTTCTTAACATTAATCGGACATTTTGTAACAAACGCAAGTATCCAAAACTTTGTTGATAATGATTCAACACAGTGGTTTGATATTATTGCGGCTTTTGCTGTATTTCTTGGTTCATTAAATTTGATGAAACTGCAAATTGATAAAGTAGTGAAAAAGAAAAAAAATTGGCAGTATAGTGTAATTGCAATCTTTGGATTTGCGTTTGCTATTTTTGCTGGATTTTTCTATCGTGGTACTAATTTTATAACAGTTTCTAATATTAAATCTGAGAATATAGAAATGTTAGCAAATGTAATTGCAGATGAAACAGATAATAATGCGGATTTGGTTAGAAAAAATATTGAATATTATAATTTAGGATTTGCAATTCCTTATGAATTTCAATTTGAGCTAATTGACAGAAAACAATTTTTGAACACTTCTCAAATTGAGAATAAAGAAGATGCGTTCGACTTTATGCTGAAAAAAATACAAGAAGATCAAATTAATTATTACTTAAATGAAATCAATAATAATTCTGAGTATTTCGTACCAATTAAGTTTTTGAATTATGAAAATGCAAAAGACTTTGCTAAAGAATATTCTCCATATTATATACAAGTTGAACCAGATGGATATAAAGTAAGATTAGATAATGTTAAAGATATCTCGAGATTAGCACAAGATATATCAAATTACAAAACATTCTATTTTGCCGATACTTCAGATGATAAGAAATATAGAAAGCTAAAGAAATTTAAATATAATATGTTCAAGGGTGTAGATAAATATCTGCAAGGATTTCCTATTTCAAATATCTATATGACAGTTTCATCAGCAAATGGTTTAGTTTCAAAGATTGGTGATAAAGGTGATTGCAAAATCCTTTCAAAAACTTGGGGTTCTCATATTCAAACTGAGGGCTCTTTGTTTTACTGGATGTTCCAAAATATCTTTACACCTTTGTCTGCAACAATGTTTGCATTATTAGCATTTTTTGTTGCTTCAGCATCCTACAGAGCATTTAGAATTAGAAACTTTGAAGCAACTTTACTTCTTGGTTCTGGTGTTCTGTTGATGTTAGGGAGGGTTCCTGCTGGACAAGTAATTTCTGGTTGGGTTATGTTATACATTTTGATGCTTATTATTGGAGTAATTATTTCGACTTTTATCAATAGTAAAAAAATCATTTTTACTATTGTTACTCTTGGATTAGTGTTGATTACTATTTCAGGCTTGTTAACTGGATTTAATCCAGAAATTTTAGCTTACATATCATTACCTGTAATTCAAGATTGGATTTTTGCAGTTCCAACAACAGCTGGAGCAAGGGCTGTTATGATTGGTATTGCGCTTGGAATTATTGGAACTTCGTTTAGAATAATTGTCGGATTAGAAAAATCATTCTTAGGAGAGTAATATGAACAAATTTTTAGACTTATTTATTAAATTAGGTTCTGTTGACAGAAGAATCATATTTGTTTTGATTGCAGTTTCTGTAACAGTTCCTCTCATCGTATCAGTTGATAAAGATGTGAGAATCACAGCAAACAGTCAAGCTGTTTTTGATACAGTTCAGGAATTGCCTGTAAATTCTAAAGTCTTGATTTCATTTGAATATGGTCCGAGCACAAAACCAGAGATACATCCAATGTCTTTGGGGTTGGTTGAACATATTTTCCGAAATGGTCACAAAATTTGTGCAACTGCTCTATGGCCTGATGGGAATTTCATGTCAACAGAAACATTCAACACAATTGCCCCAAAACTAAATAAAAAATATGGTATAGATTATGTTAATCTGGGCTACAAGCCAGGTGCAGAGGCGGTAATTAAAGGAATTGCTTCAGATATCGCAACTCTATATACAAAAGATTTAAAAGACAATGTGTTAGGTGCAATTCCAATGATGAAGGATATTAAGAATATTAATGATTTTGATTTGGTTATTAGTTTATCAGCTGGATTCCCGGGAACTATGGAATGGGTTCAATTTGCTTGTGACCCGAACGATATTCCGATGTGTTCTGGATGCACATCGGTGCAAGTGACAGAAGTGTTGCCGTACATCGAAAATGGTCAGGTAAACGGAGTGTTAGCTGGGATGCCTGGGGCCGCTGAATATGAACAGTTAATTCGTGAAGAGTTTACAGATATGGATAGAAGTTCAGCTATGGCGTTAAAGGGAATGCCGGCACAATCAATTGCTCATATTGTTATTGTGTTAGCAATTGCACTTGGCAATATTACATATTTTATTCAAAAAAACAGAAAAAAGTAGTAGGCAGGAGAAATTATGTTTACAATAGAAATAATAGGTGTTTGGTTAGCAGTTTTGCTTACATTCTCAATTTTTAGTTATTTATACGATGATAATCCATTCTACAAAGCTGCTGAACATTTGTTTGTTGGTGTTTCTGCAGGTTATGTAGCTGCGATTTCGTTTTGGCAACAGGTTCAACCAAATTTATTTGGAAGACTATGGCCTCAAATCGATCCTCAAACTGAATTATCAATATTTGGGAAAGCTTGGTATTTTATTTACGATGTGTTCGGATGGATTACTTCGTTATTTGGAATTTTGGAAAGAGGTGTATTCCCAAAAGGAGGTATAGAGGGACATTCTGATATTCGTATTATCTATGTAATTCCATTTATACTGGGTATTTTTATGTTACTAAGATTATTCCCAAAAGTAGGTTGGTTGGCAAGATGGGCGATTGCATATATTGTTGGAATGGCATCTGGATTAAGATTATACGCTTATCTCAATTCAAATGTAATTGAGCAAATCAAAGCATCTGGTGTTGACTTTTCTGCTGATTGGTTTACTATAATTAACAAGATTATAATTTTAGTTGGAACGATAGCAGGATTGATGTACTTTTTCTTCTCAAAAGAGCACAAAGGTGTTGTCGGGAAAATTAGTCGAATTGGTATTTACTTTTTAATGATATCATTTGGCGCGCATTTTGGATTTACTGTAATGGGACGAATTTCATTATTGATTGGAAGAATTTACGATTTAATTAAATTCTCAGTTGCCCAATATTACAATGCAACTTTTTGGATAATGGGCATTATGATTATAATTTTAGCAATTTGGGCTTTCAAAAAGGATAAACAAAAACAGCCGGAAGTTGTTTAGACATAATATTTAGAAACTATCAAATCGAAAGGATAATAAATAAATGAATGATATACTCAAGAAGTTAGGAATAGAGGAAGTTAGTTATGGTGCTTGCGTAGGTGCGAGTAAATGGCTAAAAACTACAGATGCAGGTAAATTGGAGTCAATCAATCCGACTAACGGAAAGAAAATTGCAACGGTTTATCAATGTTCTGAAGATGATTATGAGAAAGTAATTGCTGAATCTCAAAAGACATTTAAAGAATGGAGAATGGTTCCTGCACCAATTCGTGGAGAGTTAGTCAGAAAAATGGCAATTGCTCTTCGTGAAAATAAAGATGCCTTAGGTAGTTTAGTTACTTTAGAAATGGGCAAAATCAAAGCAGAAGGAGATGGCGAAGTCCAAGAAATGATTGATATTGCTGATTTTGCAGTTGGATTATCTCGTCAATTATACGGATTAACAATGCACTCTGAACGCCCTTTACACCGGATGTATGAACAATATCATCCGTTGGGAGTAGTTGGCGTAATTTCTGCGTTTAACTTCCCAGTTGCAGTTTGGGCGTGGAATGCATTCATTGCAGCAGTTTGTGGGGATATTACCGTATGGAAACCATCATCAAAAGCACCACTGTGCGGAATTGCAATTCAAAATATTTGTAACAAAGTTTTAGAAGAAAACGGTTACAAAGGAATATTTAGTTTGATTATTGGTCGTGGTGCAACAATTGGTGAACGACTTATAAATGACAAACGAGTTCCTTTGATTTCTGCTACTGGTTCAACAAAAATGGGTAAAAGAATAGGTGGAGTTGTTGGGCAAAGACTAGGTAAAACAATTCTTGAACTTGGTGGAAACAATGCGATCATCGTAGATGAAACCGCAAATATGGATATGGTAATTCCAGCGATTGCTTTTGGTGCAGTTGGAACTGCCGGACAGCGTTGCACAAGCACAAGAAGAATCATTGTGCAAAAGTCAATTTCTGATGATTTAGTGAGCAGATTAGTCAATGCATATAAACAAGTCAAAATTGGTAATCCATTGGACGCAAAGACATTAATGGGTCCTCTTATTGACAAAGATGCAGTTGATGATTACTTGGCTGCACTTGAAAAAGTGAAAAAAGAAGGTGGAGAAATCCTTTACGGTGGAAATGTAATCGATCAGGATGGATTTTATGTTGAACCGACAATTGTAAAGGCAAAGAATGAATTTGAAATAGTGCAAGAAGAAACATTTGCTCCGATTTTATATATCATCGAATATGATACAGTTGAAGATGCTATTAGAATCCATAATGATGTTCCTCAAGGATTATCTTCAGCAATGTTTACAACAAATGTATTAAATTCTGAGACATTCCTATCGCATAAAGGAAGCGATTGTGGAATTGCTAATATCAATATCGGAACATCAGGTGCTGAGATTGGTGGTGCATTTGGTGGTGAAAAAGATACAGGTGGTGGTAGAGAATCTGGTTCTGATGCTTGGAAAGTTTATATGCGTCGTCAGACGAATACAATGAACTGGAGCACAGAGTTACCACTTGCTCAAGGTATTAAATTCGAATTGTAGAAACTAGATAAATTTTCGGGGAAGATGAGATTCCGTTTTCCCCGAATTTTTAAAGTGTCATAAGAAAAATGAAACTAGAATACTGTTGTAAGTAAGATTTACATTTATCAACTAAAGGTAAGAATAATTATGAAAGAACTTACACAAAAAATATCAGATATATTAACTAATTTGGATGTTGTTAAAAGTCACGCTTCTTGGGTAGTTGATAAACGAAATGGAATAGAATATTTAGATATGTATTCTTCTTATGAAGTAAACGAAAAAGGTCTTAAAAATAACATTGCTAAAAGAGTTGAATACTTGTTTAGCAAACTTAAATGGTTAGAAGAAGAATATCCAGCTTATGCAACTAATAGTCGACTTATAGGACAATCAGCGGAAATTGATTTACCATCGCGAACAGAAAGAAATGAAGCTTTAGAAAAGATGTTAGAAAATGGTCTTCTTGCATCGTCAACAGGAGATAAAGCCCTTCGTTACAATCCTCCATACTACTCAACCGATGAAGACATTAAACAAGCGATAGAAATCACTCACAAATCATTTAACACTTGTCTAAAATAGATGTCAGGGATTTTATATGTTGTTGCGACTCCAATTGGAAATTTGAACGATATCACTTTTCGGGCTGTTGATATTCTCAAATCAGTTGATTTCATCGCAACCGAAGATACTAGAACAACTGGTAAACTTCTTAAACACTATTCAATTTCTACTAAAATGATTTCATATCACGAGCATAACGAAATATTGTCAGCTGATAACATTTGTAATTTATTGGAAGCTGGGAAAGAAGTCGCATTAGTATCCGATGCTGGAACTCCGTGCATAAGCGACCCGGGATATAGAGTTGTTCACCAAGCGAAAATAATTGGATTTCAGGTTATTTCAATTCCGGGAGCATCTTCTGTAACTTCTGCATTATCTGTTTCAGGTTTGCCGACAGACCATTTTTATTTTGAGGGTTTTCTTCCTCGCAAGAAAGGACGGAAAACGCGCTTTGAGTTTCTCTGTAATCTTGAAGCAACAATAGTAATTTTTGAATCTCCAATGAGATTATTAAAAACTCTATCTCATATCAATGATTTTATGGGTGAACGAGTAGTTTCTGTTTGCAGAGAATTAACTAAAATATACGAAGAAACTTATATGGGAACTGTTTCAGATTCAATAGAGTATTTTAGTAAAAGTAAAATTCGAGGAGAAATAGTAATTCTTATTGCCAAAGAAGGATATAAAATTTGAATAAGTTAATCACATTTGAAGGAATTGATGGTTCAGGGAAATCCACGCAAATTAAATTATTGTGTGAAAAGTTTGACGAGCTCGGAATTCAATATGTTTCTGTTCGAGAACCCGGGGGAACACAAATCTCTGAAAAAATTAGAGATATATTGCTTGATAAAGAAAATCTAGAGCTATCATCAACGGCTGAATCTTTATTGTTTTTATCAGCTCGTTCACAATTAGTAAGTGAAATAATTCGCCCAGCACTAAAAGAAAATAAATTTGTAATATGCGACAGATATACTGACAGCACATTAGCATATCAAGGTTATGGTCGTGGGATTGATACTAAACTATTGCGAATGTTAAACGATTATGCCACAACAAAACTCATTCCAGAACTTACATTTATAGTGGATATTGACGAAAACACATCGTCACAACGCAGAAAAGATTTTGTAGAAGACAGAATGGAAGCCGGGGGAATGGAATTTTTGTCCAGAATTACACAAGGATATCGCAAAATTGTATCAGAGGAACCAGAACGATGTTTTATTATTGATGGTTCAGCAGATAAACCGATTATTTTTAATCAAATTTGGAAAATTATAAATGAAAAATATCAGGATACAAAATAATGAATAGTTATAAAAGATTTTTTATTTTTCTATTTACGGCGTTAATGCTTGTTGGGGCTTACGGGCAAAAGAAACACATAAAATCTAAACCTCCTAAAAACAAGAAAATTGAAAATGTTTCGCCTGCATCCAGCGAAGATTTATTACAAATGTTTGAACAATCATTTGATAAATTGCGAACGACTTATGTTGATTCCGTAAACGAAGAAGAAATTATCAAATCTGCTATTAAAGGAATGTTAAAACCACTAGACCCATATACCGTTTTACTTCAAGGTAGGTCAAAAGACCGATTTGAAATGCTCACAAAAGGGAAATATGGTGGGGTTGGCATTCAAATCAGTATGCGTAGAGATACTTTAATTGTATTATCGCCGATGGAAGATAGTCCTGCTTATCGAGAAGGAATTAAAGCTGGTGATAAAATATTGATGATTGATTCTACTTCCACAAAGGGAATGAGTTTGAGAGATGCGTCAGATTTGATTAAAGGAGAACTTGGTAGTGCAGTTACCTTGCAAATATTCCGACCATCCACAAGAAAAAAACTAGAATTTACTCTAGTAAGAGCTAATATACCTATTAACGATGTTCCGTATTGGGGAGTAGATGAAGATAAAATAGCTTATATTAGAGTAACAAAATTTTCTCGAAATACTAGCAGGGATTTCAGGAAGGCTCTGCTTGAATTGACCAAGCAAGATATTGCAGGTTTAGTAATTGATTTAAGAGGGAATTCTGGTGGATTACTGAACAATGCTTTATATATTCTTGATGAATTGTTACCTCGTCAAACAAAATTACTTAGCACTCGCGGAAGAGTTAGCATTGCAAATAAAACAATGTTCGCTCGTCGCAATCCAAGTGTTAATCCAGATTTGCCAATTGCAGTATTGATAAATGAGAGTTCTGCATCAGCGAGTGAAATTGTTTCTGGAGCATTACAAGATTTGGACAGAGCAGTAATAGTTGGTGAAAAATCATTTGGAAAAGGTCTTGTTCAAAGTATGTTCAATATAAATGATTCTACTAAATTGAAGGTTACTACTGCCAAATATTATACCCCTTCTGGAAGATTAATCCAAAAATAC
Organism: Fidelibacterota bacterium; assembly: GCA_014381725.1. Taxonomy (GTDB): domain Bacteria; phylum Fidelibacterota; class Marinisomatia; order SCGC-AAA003-L08; family JACNLC01; genus JACNLC01. The sequence continues at coordinate 85,596 of JACNLC010000055.1, forward strand.
GATTATTTAGATAACGGTGTATTGACGGATGGTTTAGACAAAAAGGATTCTACATTTACTACTATTGGAGGAAGAAAAGTAAAAGGTGGTGGTGTAACCCCTGATGTGGAAGTTAAACCGGAAAAAATACCACCATTTGTTCAACAGTTGTGGAAACAAGGATTGTTTCTCACTTTTGCTGCGACTTATGTTCCGACTCACGATATTCCTGAGAAGTTAATTATTAACAAAAATATTGTCAATGAATTTAAAACCTTTCTAAAAGAATATAAGTTTAATTACAAGGAAATCGGTGAAAGTGAACTTGGCAAGTTAATAAAAACATTGAAAACTCTCGACGATTTAAAACCAAAGAAAAAGAAAAATATCTTTTCTAAACTCTTTTTCTGGAAAAATGATAAATCTATAAAACTACTTACATCAGATTTGGATAATTATTTTCAGAAAAAGAAAGATAATCCATTTCACGGTGAAAATTTAAGATGGATAAAGAACGGATTGTTGAGAGAAATGTCTCGTGTTATTGGAGGAAACAAGGCTAAAATTGCTAGCAGTTTAGACGACGATATAGTCTATCAAAAAGCGACATCAATTCTTCTTGATGCAAATGTGTATTATGATATTTTTATACCACAACCTGAAATCAAAGAGAAAAAGTAGTAATTATTGTGAAGTTAGGTTATTGATATTACAATAAACTTCAGTAAATTTGTCGTCTATTTTTGACGGGATATTTGTGTGATTGGTCGGTTAGCTCAGTTGGTTAGAGCGCTACGTTGACATCGTAGAGGTCACAGGTTCGACTCCCGTATCGACCACAATTATGGCAAAAGAAGTGAAAATAACATTACCAGATAATAGCGTAAAATCGTTTAAAAACGGTGTTTCGGTTGGAGAAATTGCTTTATCAATTAGCGAGGGACTTTTACGCAATTCAGTTGCTGGGAAAGTCGATGGAGTGCTGGTTGATTTGTCTTTTCAAATTAATGAAGATTCATCAGTTGAAATATTGACAAGCAGAAGTGAAGAATCCCACGAGATTCTTTTGCATTCTACAGCTCATTTGATGGCACAAGCAATTAAGGAATTATATCCAAATGCGAAAATTGCGATTGGTCCATCAATCGATAACGGATTTTATTACGATATAGATATTGACAAAACTTTCAACGACGAATCCCTTGTTGTCATTGAAGCGAAAATGAAGGAACTTTCGAAGTTAAAACTCCCGATAGATAGACAAGAATTCTCTCGAGATGAAGCATTAGAATATTTCAAAAATATAGGTGAAGATTACAAAGTTGAGTTAATTTCTGAACTTGATGAAGATGAAACCATTTCTGCTTATCGTCAAGGCGATTTTATAGATTTATGCAAGGGACCACATCTTCCATCTACAGGAAAAATCAAATTCTTTAAATTGTTATCAACTTCCGGAGCATATTGGCGTGGAGATGAAAATAACAAAATGCTCCAACGAATTTATGGAACTGCTTTCTTCGATAAAAAAGATTTAAAAGCATATCTTCAAATGCTTGAAGAAGCCATGAAAAGAGATCATCGCAAATTAGGTAAAGAACTGGATTTATTTTCATTCCATCAAGAAGGACCGGGGTTCCCATTTTGGCATCCAAATGGAATGGTATTGTACAATCAAATTCAAGAATATTGGTCTGATGTTCACCGCAAAAATGGTTACAAAGAAATCAAGACTCCGATTATTTTAAACGAAGCTTTATGGCATCGAAGTGGACATTGGGACAATTACAAAGACAATATGTACACCACAACGATTGACGAACATCAATATAGTGTTAAGCCGATGAATTGCCCTGGACATTTATTAATTTATAAGAATACGATGTATAGTTATCGTGATTTACCTCTCAAATTGGCTGAAATGGGATTGGTTCATCGTCACGAGAAATCTGGTGTATTATCTGGTTTATTTAGAGTTAGACAATTCACACAAGATGATGCTCATATTTTCTGCACTCCAGAAAAGGTTGAACAGCAAATTGTTGACATTATCAATCTTGTGTTTGAGATTTATGGAGTTTTTGGTTTTGAGGATATCCATATAGAACTTTCTACTAAACCCGAGAAGAAGTTTATTGGTTCTCAAGAAATTTGGGATAAAGCAGAAAGTGCTTTAGAAGAAGCTCTCAAAAAATGCGATATTGATTTCCAAGTAAATCCCGGTGATGGTGCGTTTTATGGACCAAAAATCGACTTTCATATAAAGGATTCTCTAAAAAGAAGTTGGCAGTTGGGAACTATACAATTGGATTTCTCAATGCCTGAAAGATTTGAACTCGAATATGTCGGTGAAGATGGAAGTAAACATCAACCGGTAATGATTCATCGTGCAATTCTTGGTTCATTTGAAAGATTTATCGGTATCATTATTGAACATTTCGGTGGTGATTTTCCGTTATGGTTAGCTCCTATTCAAGCTATTGTATTGCCAATATCAGAAAAATATACTGATTATGCAGAATCTGTTAAGCTAAAATTATTACAAAATGGAATAAGAACAACAATCGACAACAGAAGTGAAAAAGTAGGTGCAAAAATTCGCCAAGCAGAATTAAATAAAATTCCTGTGATGCTGATTGTAGGAGAAAAAGAAGAAAGCGATAATGCTGTATCAGTGAGACGGCGTTTTAAGGGTGATTTAGGTTCTATGGATTTAGAAACTTATTCACAAAAATTGCTTATTGAAATAGAAAATAAAACAAGGAGATCTTCGGATAGCTAAGAAAGATAATACTCGTGTAAACGATCAGATAAAAGAAGATAGAGTTCGTCTGATTGGTGAATCAGGAGAACAAGTAGGAATCGTTTTAATAGAGGAAGCTTTAAGAAGAGCTTCGAATGTAAATTTAGATTTGGTGGAGATATCTCCAAATGCATCTCCGCCAGTATGTAAACTGTTGGATTACGGAAAATTCCGTTATGAAAAGCAGAAGAAAGAAAAAGACACAAAGAAGAAACAACATGTAGTTCAGGTTAAAGAGATTCGCTTACGACCACAAATCAGTGATCATGATTTGGGAACTAAGCTAACTCGTGCGGCTAAATTTCTGCAAAGCGGTTGTAAGTTAAAATTTACCGTTATGTTCAGAGGTCGTGAGTTAGCAAATATGGGTGTAGGCAAAACTCTCCTGGATCGTGTAGTTTCTATATTGGATGATATAGCAGAAGTAGAAAAGGTGCCAGAAACTGAAGGCCGTAGAATGGTCTTGATCATGGCGCCAAGATAAAAGGAGGCATTATGCCAAAAATGAAGACAAGACGGTGCGCAGCTAAGCGATTTAAGACAACCGGCTCGGGCAAAGTTACACGATACAAAACAGGTGCTCGTCATATTCTCACCAAAAAATCAACAAAGAGAAAAAGAAGACTTCGCAAAGGAACTGTCCTTTGTAAAGCGATGACGAAAAGAACTAAAAAAATGATTCAAGCATAGGAAGGAGTGAAAAATGCCAAGAGCAAATAGTTCTGTGCCAAGACACAGAAGACACAGAAAGTTAATTAAACAAGCTAAAGGTTATCATAGCGTAAGAAAATCAAACTTTAGAGCAGCAAAAGACGCAGTTCAAAAAGCACTTCAATATGCTTATAGAGATCGTCGTCAAAATAAACGAAATTTCCGCAGACTATGGATTACCAGAATTAATGCAGCATCTCGTTTAAATGGTTTGACTTATTCCAAATTCATTGCAGGATTAAAAGCCAACAATATTGAGCTAAATCGTAAAACATTAGCTTATATGGCAGTACACGATCCAGATGGATTTGCTGAAATTGTAAAAATAGTAAGTTAAAATTATAAGAAAAAGATGTCATTATTTCAATCTATTGAGCAGATAAAGGAGCAATTCTCGAAAGAAATATCAGGAGAATTTGACTTCGAACAACTGAAAGTAAAGTATCTCGGACGGAAAGGTTTAGTAGCAGGGTTATTCCAACAAATGGGCGGATTAACTTCTGATGAAAGACCTAAAGCTGGGAAATTGCTCAATGAATTGAAATTAGAATTGACATCAGAAATTGAAAAATTGGCGGTTGATTCTAGCGTTACAGATGAATCAACCGCTGATTCTTTTGACTACACAATGCCGGGTGATCCGCAACCTGTTGGTGCTATTCATCCTTTAACTCAAGTGTTGGAAGAAATCAAATCAATATTCAATCGTTTAGGATTCTCAGTGGCTTACGGGCCAGAAGTTGATACTGATTTCTACAATTTTGAAGCATTGAATATTCCAAAGCATCATCCAGCTAGGGATATGCAAGATACTTTTTATGTAAAAAAAGATGTTGTATTAAGAACTCATACATCAAATAGTCAGATTCACAATATGCTCAAACACGATCCTCCTGTGAAAATAATTGCACCAGGACGAGTTTATCGAAATGAAGATATTAGCGTGAGAAGCTATTGCTTATTTCACCAGATTGAAGGTTTGTATGTGGACAAAAATGTAACAATGGGTGATTTGAAAGGTGTGCTGGATTATTTTGCCAAAGAACTTTACGGTAAAGATGTAAAAACTAGATTTAGACCAAGTTATTTCCCATTCACCGAACCAAGTGCCGAAATGGATGTATCGTGCATTTTCTGTAAAGGAAAAGGTTGTAACATCTGTAAATACGCTGGATGGCTTGAGATTTTAGGATGCGGTATGGTTGACCCAGAAGTTTTCAAATCGGTTGGTTATGATCCAGAAAAATGGACAGGATATGCGTTCGGTTTGGGAATTGAGAGAATTGCAATGTTGAAGTATGGGGTAGAGGACATTCGCCTTTTTTATGAAGGTGATATTAGATTTTTGAGGCAGTTCTAATGAAAATATCTCACAATTGGATTCAAGATTATATTAAAACTGAACTTTCTCCTGAGGTTTTAGAAAAAGGGCTAACAGACCTCGGACTAGAATGCACACTCCAAAAAAGTTCTTTATCATTCACGAATGTAGTTTTGGGTAAAGTATTAGAATGTGAATCTCACCCTGATTCTGACCATTTATCGATATGCAATGTAGATGTTGGCGATGAATCGAATTATCAAATTGTATGTGGTGCCCCAAATGTAGAAATAGATATTTTTGTTCCAGTTGCTAAAGTAGGTGCTACTTTATCTAATGGCGAATTCAAAATCAAAAAAGCAAAACTTCGCGGAGTGAAATCTTTTGGAATGATATGTTCTGGACAAGAACTCCAAGTAAATGATGATGTTGACGGCATAATGATCATTGATACAAATGAACCACTAGGAACGCCGATTGAACAAGTATTAAACTTTAACCAGTCAATTGTTTACGATTTGGATTTGACTCCAAATAAAGGCGATTGCTTTGGACATTTGGGTGTTGCAAGGGAAATTGGCATCTTAGAAGAAAAAGAAATTGCCAAAAGAAAAATTAATTTCAAAGAATCAAGTAAATCTGTTAATGATTTTGTTTCGATTAATGTTGATGCGACTGATGGTTGTCCGAGATATACTGCAAGAGTTATAACTGGTGTGAAAATTGGTCCATCTCCACAATGGTTAGTTGAAAGATTAACTGAAATTGGACAAAAAAGCATAAACAATGTAGTCGATGCCTCTAATTATGTATTGATGGATACCGGCCATCCAATGCATACATTTGATTTAGAAAAAATTAAATCAAAGCAAATCAAAGTTCGTTTTGCTGAAAAGGGTGAGAAGTTTACTCTACTCGATGAAACTGAACAAAAATTAGAAGAACATCATTTATTAATTTGCGACGGTAACAATCCGTTAGCATTAGCCGGTGTGATGGGTGGTTTGGAAAGTGGAATTACAGACGAAACAACAGATATCTTGATTGAAAGCGCATACTTCACACCGACGGTTATCCGTAAAAGTGCTAAAACACTTGATATTTCAACGGAATCTTCAAAAAGATTTGAACGAGACACCGATATTGAGAATATCATTCCTTCGATGGATTATTTAACACAACTTATTGTTGAGCTTGCAGGTGGAGAAGTTGCTAAAGGAATTATTGATGTTTATCCAAAACCAAAACAGCAACTTGAAGTTGATTTTTCGCTCGAAAAATGTAATAAATTTCTCGGTATTTCAATAGACAATGATAGATTACAGCAAATCTTTAATTCGCTTGAAATACAGTTTGAAATTAAAGATAGTCTTTATCATTGTTCAATCCCGACATTTAGAAATGATTTAGAAAGAGAAGTGGATTTATTTGAAGAAGTTGCCAGAATATATGGCTATAATAATCTTCCTGTATCTAACGCATTTACAGGATGTTATACATCGTTTATTAAAGATGAACATAAAACAGATTCTTCCATAAGAAGTATTTTATCTTCAACTGGATATTTAGAACATTATTCAAATAGTTTGATTTCTGTTGAGCAAACGCTACATTTTTCTGATTTACTTCCTGTGTCAGTTTCTAACCCATTGAGTAGTGAAATGGCATATCTAAGAAATTCGATTATACCCGGACTATTGACTGCTGTTTCCTACAATGAAAAACGCCAACAGAAGTATTTTAAACTCTTTGAAATCGGTGCTATTCATTACCAAGCAGATTCCGAAGAAAAAGGTAGTCATGAAGATTTTAATCTTGGAATTGTTTGGTTTGGAAAATCACAGACTCATTGGAGAAAAACCAATGAACAGGATTATTACAATGTTAAAGGAGAGTTAAATCACTTCTTCAATAAATTAGATTGCCCCAAATTGAGATTTGTTAAAGAAGAATTAGAGAAGGGATTTGAATTTTCAATAACTCTTTATTCTGGCAAATTGAAGTTAGGAGTTCTTGGAAAACTTTCGAAAGATATTCTTAAGAATTTTGAAATTAAAACACCAATTTGGGTTTTTTCTGGTTCAATTGAGAACATAGCTCAATCCATTGCAACGAAAAAGAGTAAATACAGATCACCGATTCTATATCCTGCGATTGAACGAGATATTGCGTTGCTTGTAAAAAAGGAATTCACATCAGAACAATTATCAAGAACAGTTAAGGGTAGTGGCGGTGAACTTCTCAAAAATGTTACTTTATTCGACTATTTCGAAAAGGAAGAACTCGGAATAGATATGAAAAGTTTAGCATTTTCGTTAACATTCCAATCTCCAGAAAAAACACTAACTGATAATGAAATTGATAAATTTGTTACAAAAATATTAGATAAATTAGTTAAACAATATCAAGTTGTCCAAAGATAAATTGGAGGAGTTATGAGTCAATCATTAAATGTAGTAAGAGTTAACATTCTTGGTCAGCAATATGTTATTAAAACTTCGGCAGATGCTTCGTATATCAATAAAGTAGCTGATTATGTAAACGAGCGGATGGATGAAGTCAAGCAATCAGCTGGAGATGACCAATCTCAACTTCGCACTGCTGTTCTAGCGTCTATGAACATAACTGATGAATTATTTACAGATAGGAAAGAACACGATATTGTGATTGATAAAATTGAAGCAAAAACTCTTGCTATCACTGAATTCATTGAAGACAAAATTAAAGAGACTGAAAATAAATAAGAGATTATTCTGGAAACAAAAATCTTAAAAGGTAAACCGGTAGCTGACAGTATTAAAAGTCATTTGTCAATAGAAATTGGCGAACTTGCATCAAATGGAATTATACCTGGATTAGCCGCAGTGCTTGTTGGAAACGACCAAGCTTCCGAAGTTTATGTAAGAAGTAAAGCAAGAGCATTTGAGAAGCTTAATTGTTTCAGCGAAACATTTAGATTAAATGAAGATGCTAAAGAATTTGAAGTAATTTCGTTGATTCACCAATTAAATCAAGACTCAAAGTTTCACGGGATTTTGGTTCAGTTACCTTTACCTAAACATTTAGATTCACAGAAAATCTTATCAGAAGTTTCTCCCAAAAAGGATGTTGACGGATTTCATCCTGTAAATCTAGGTAGTCTTTTGGAGGGAAATCCAAATTTTATTCCCTGCACACCAAATGGTATTATTGAAATTTTAAAGTATTACAAAATTAAAACTGAGGGGAAGCACGCAGTAATAGTTGGTAGGAGCAATATCGTAGGGAAGCCGATGTTTGCACTTCTTGCGCAGAAAATGGAAATGGGAAATGCAACAGTAACAATTTGTCATACTCGAACTCGAGATATTTCATATTTCACAAAACAGGCGGATATCATTATTGCTGCTTCAGGTGTTCCTGAACTTATTACAGGGAAAATGATTAAAGAAGGCGTTGATATTATAGATGTTGGAATTAATCGAGTAGATGACGATTCTGAAAAAGGTTATCATCTCGTTGGTGATGTTGATTTTGACGGAGTTCAAGCTATCGCTGGTTCTGTAACTCCAGTTCCTGGTGGAGTTGGTGTAATGACAATTACGATGCTTTTGTCGAACACAGTTAAATCTGCGAAAAGATCAATGGAGAATTGTTAATTAAAGAATTTAATAGCACCCGTAGCTCAATTGGATAGGGCACTGGATTTCGACTCCAGCGGTTACAGGTTCGAATCCTGTCGGGTGTACTCCTCTTCGTTTCACTACGAGGAGCAAGCCGAACTAATAATATGTGGATTGTTTACATCATAAAATCTGATGAGAGTTATATTTATACTGGGATGACGAGAAATCTCAAAAAAAGTTAATAGCACATAATACCGGTTTATCATCGTACATAAAAAGAGGTTCAAATTGGAGGGTGTTATATTCAGAGGAATTTTATATCTGATGATGCTCGTGAAAAATACTTAAAAAACAACGCTGGCAAGGAATGGCTTTAACGAAGAAGTTTAATGTAAGTTTTAGCATTGACTTGCTTATCGCAACAGCGTGTATAAAAGTTCTCTCATTTTGTAATAGCCACTTGGTTCGTCGGCTAATTAACGGCTTAATAAAGATTTTTGTATAGTGGATTTAACAGAAGGTGGAGAAGAATGAAAATACCGTTTACACAAAAAACTGTACACTATCTTTTTAAAAACAATTTATGCATCTTATGTATCAAAAATAATATGTATATTACAGTAGGAGACTTAAATTATTCTCCTTGTAGCGAATTACTGGAAATGAACACAATTTTATGATGAACCGTTTCAAAGTCATAGTAACATTTTTGGCCATTTCTTGTGCTACCGTTTTAGCACAAGAAACTTCTGCACCTACTTTTTTTGCATACACTTTAGATAATAAGCCATTTTTCATGAGTAAAGAAATAGAGAAAGAGCAACCAATTGTTCTTAGTTTCTTTGCAACTTGGTGTGGACCGTGTCGACAAGAAATACCAGTCATTGATAGCCTTTCAACACAATATTCTAATGTTAGTTTTTATCTTGTAAATGTGAGTGGATTGACTCAAGGTGATAAAGTGATGAAAGAAAATGATGATAAAGTTATCGAAATGCTCAAATCTTTAAAAGTTGATTTACCAGTTTTAATGGATAAGTATGGTAAAACAGCAGAATTATACGACGCACTTGTATTGCCTCGAGTTGTGATTATCGATAAAAATGGAAATATTGTTTATGCTCATACTGGATATGACAAGGATGTAAAAATTGAAATTCAAAAAACCCTTACAGAAATCACCAATGGAAAAAATTAAACCATATCTCATATTATTTCTATTTATTGTAACACAGTTAATTGGGCAAAAAAGTGTAATTGCTGTGGCTGATGTAAAATCTGATGGACTATCCGAATTTGAAATTAAACAGTTGTTCAATAGGATTGAATCTGACTTGGTCAATTTAGGCCAGTATCAAGTGACTAGCCGTTCAGAGGCCGAACAAATACTAAACGAAGTTAAATTTCAGCAATCTGGTTGCACTGACCAACAATGTGCAGCAGAAATTGGTAAATGGCTTAGACTATATGCTTTTACCTAATGTGTTATTTGACAAGAATTCAGGAGATATAAATGTAACTCTAAAACTTGTTGATGTAGAAACTGCACGAATAACTACATCAATCTCTAAAGATGATACCGTAAATAGAGTTCGTGATATTAATACTAAACTGTTTGATTATCTTGTAGAATTATACAGGAAAGATACGGGTGAAGTATCAAATGGTTTTGTCCAACAAAGATTAGAAAAAGGTGTTGGTTCACTTAAAATAGAAACCAATCCAATTGGTGCAACAGTTATATTTGATAACAGACAACACGGAGTTACACCTCTTCAAGTTGATGATGTAGAAGAAGGTCATCATGCAATAATTTTGAGTTACGAAGGTTACGAAAGATTACAGAAGGGTGTGGTGATAGTTGCCGATTCAGTTATTACAATTAGCGAAGTATTAACCAAACGCAAAGGACATCTACAAATCATTACCGAACCAATAGGTTGTGAAGTTTATCTTGACGATGAATATAAGGGAAATTCTCCACTTAATTTACAATATCTGGATCTTGGGAGTTATTTTTTGAAAATTTCACACGAAGGTTTTCAGGAAGAAGTAAGTAAGATTTCAGTGCAATGGAATAAAACTGAAATCATAAAACGAAATCTATCTGCAGAACCAGCATCTGTTGCGTTCTATTCTGTTCCTAAAGGTGCAACGGTTTATGTTGATGGGAAATCTGTTGGGAAAACTACGAATGCTGGTTTGGTGGTAAATATTCCAGATGGGCAACATAATATCCAAATGAAGTTAAAAGGTTATTCTCCAGTATCAAAAACTGCTAGTTTATCTCCAGGTGATAATACAAGTATTGAGCTACAATTAATTAAACTACCAGATGGTGTATCAGAAAATCCCAATGTGGGCTGGGTGTCAGTAAATGGATGGCCAGAAGATTGCAATGTATCACTTGCAGGTGAACTGTTATCTTTACCGATTAAATATTTTGAACTGCATAATGGCAGGTATTCATTAAAAGCAACCAAAGATGGCTATTTAAATCAAAATGTATCGTTTAATGTTAAAGCACAGAAACTAACTGAAACACAATTCCAACTCAAACCAGTTGATAGAGAAAAATCAAAAACAAGGGCATGGTTATTTCCTGGTTTGGGACACTATTACGCAGAAAAACCAGCAAAGGGTTTAATGTGGACAGCATTAGAAATCGCCAGTTTGTATGGAGCATATTATTTTTATAATGATTATCAAAATAAACTTTCTACTTACGACAATGCACATTCAAATTATTTAAACTCCTCAACCCACGATGAAATCGAATCGAATAAAGTATTATATCAAGATGCGTATGATAAAAAGAATATCAGTTTAGCAAGTTTAGGGACAATGAGTGGAATTGCCATAACTGTATGGATTTGGAATGTGTTTGATTTGAATAATTCAATTCCTTATGTGTTACCGTTTCCGAAAGGTAGCCAATTTGAAATTGGTGTAAATGAAAAAGGTGAGTTAGAAACTCAGATAAAGTTTTAATATGAAGAATATAATCTCAATAATAATCCTATTTTTGTTTTGGTCGTGTGAGTTAACGCCTGAATTTGATAATCCGCTTGACCCAGATAATCCTGAATATGAAACACCTGAAACAACAATTTTAGGTGGTCCAAGCGAAGGTGAAATAGTTGATGAATCTTCAGTTACTTTTTCTTGGGAAGGAAATGAACAAGCAGTTGTATATTCTACAAATTTAAATAATCTGGGTTGGTCAAATTGGACATCAAATACCGACATCACTTTTGACTATTTAGATGAAGGGGGTTATACATTTCAGGTAAAATGTAAATATTCAACGGGTGATGAAGACGAATCTCCTGCAGAAATAAACTTTACAGTAGATGCAATTCAAGGACAATCATTAAGAATTTATCCATTACTCACAGAAACGACTGTAAACCAGACTCAAACGGTATCTGTATTTATAGAAGAAGTAGAAAATGTAATGACAACAGAATTTGATATTACTTATGACCCACTTTTGGTTACACTACAAAATGTTACTGAGGGTGAACTTATAACTGACTTTGCAGGTGAATCGGTAATGATTTATGAGATTATTGAAAATGATGGATATAATTCTATTC
>JACNLC010000011.1 GCA_014381725.1 Fidelibacterota bacterium
TATATACTGTTCGCAATTGTTTTCATCTATTTTTACCGTTTTCCAGTCATTTAAAAATAGTGTTATTTCTGACACTATACAAGCGATATTTGCACTTTTTTAACAATCTTCCCCATCATCCCATCATAAGGACTCAACTGCTGCTGCCAGTATTCTAAGAAATCTTTCGGCAGTGGAAAACTATCTGCTTCCACTAACCGATTAATAATCCAATTGGCTTCGTCCTGTTCTTCCTGATTCGCACTATCAATCTCTTGAAAGAAAAACACCGGAATCAGTATATTTGAATAGGCCATCAGTGAGGGTGGCTACATAATGACAACAATAGCAGAAAAACACTACAACTTAAAATCAAAAAAAAGTGTCCCCGTCTGCCTCCGGGCAGGCAAGCTATGGGGTCCACTTCTCTATCAATTTTGCAATGTCTCGTGCGTTCGGGCAGGTACACTCTTTGACAAGTTTTGGTCGTGCGGGTGTCTTTCTGAGCGACTTGGTAATGTGTATGCAATTAGGGCTGTGCTTCTTTACCAAAACACAGTTCTGGTAATACAATTTTTATTTCTTTTTCTTTATCATTATTTCCATTGCTATTTTTCCATAATAATATAAATCTTATTTTTGACTCGATTAATTTATATCCTTTATTTTCCAAAGAGCCCCTTACTTCTTGAAAAGATTTTGAGAGTTTTACTATTTGTTCACCATTTGAATTTACCAAACCTATTTCGTTTACCCCTAATGAATCTCCACTATTTAAGGGATTCAATCTTCTTTGTATAAAGTTGAAATACCCTAAATTAATGTCTTCATGTGTTAGATGATATACTAAATACTCGGGTAAAGGATGTATTGAAGCGTCTTTAACATTGTGCAATTCTTCAACTTTTATGTTATCAAGGTAATTACCATTGTAATGAACTATTAAATTCTGTTTTGCACGAGTCATTGCCACATATAATTGACGTTTGGAATCATTTGAATTTGCATTGAAATCATCAAGCATCAAGAATACATTATCAAATTCTTTTCCTTTTGCTTTATGGATTGTAGAAACGATTATTGTTTCACCGTATTGAGAATCAAAATCCTCTAATCTTGATTCCTTAATAAAAACCTCGAAATCTGAACTGTATTTTATTTTTGGATTTGTTTCTTGAAAATCAACAAGAAGATTTTTACAAAGATTGTAGTTTGTGCTTTTGCTATGTTTTTTTGCAAATTTCCTTTTTGCATTATTCCAAGCTTCCTTACTTATTGCTGGCGTAGAGTCGTCTAAATTCAAATCCTCTATAAATGATCTGATCTCAATTAGATTAAAGAGGTTAATTCCATCATTCGATTGAATTAGTTTTGCCGGCATATTCTTTTTAAGAAGTAAACCAGTAACTTGTAAAGCCTCGTCATTGGTTTTTGTTAAAACACCAGTTGTTCCTGATAAATCAGTAGATAATATGTCTCTTACAAATGGAACCATAAAGTTGTTATTATTGTAATTGATAATTCGAACTTTTCCATTTTCCTTATGAATAGAGACAACTGGGGTTGTTTTAAAACGGTGATGTATTTGTTCAACGTACCTATTTGTAAATTCAACAAGGTTTTTTTTACTCCGGTAGTTCTCCACCAACTCATATTTTGTTGCACTTTTTTCCTTAATGAATTGTTCAAAATACTTTGAATCAGCTCCTCTGAAAGTGTAAATGTTTTGGTCATCATCTCCAACAGCGACTATTCTCATTTCTTCATTCTTTTCCATTAAGGATTTTATCAAACCAAATTCATGTACATTCATATCTTGTGCTTCATCTATCACAAGCACACTTTTTACAATTCTGTTTGGTTCAACCTCACCATTTTTTATTTTCTCAATTGTAAGCTGAAGAATTTTAGCAGATTTTTCAATACTTCCAACTCTACCAAGTAAATCAAAACAATATGAGTGAAATGTTTTAATTTCAATGAAATTTGCAGCATTACCAATTAATTTGATTAATCTTTTCTTAAACTCAGTAGTGGCAGCTCGGGAAAAAGTTAGCATCAATAATTGTTCGTGTTTAACATCTTCCATCAACAAAAGGGAAGCTAATTTGTGAACTAATACTCTTGTCTTTCCGCTACCAGGACCAGCCGCAACAAGTATGTATTGATTTAGATTGTCTTTTATTATCTTAAGTTGTCTAGGCGATAATTCACCAAAAAGTTGCTTGAATTTTTTTGGTGTAATATTTCTTTGAAGTTCTTCTTTACGGCTTCCTGGGAAATATTTATTTAGAAATGAAATGTAATTTAATTGGAAATAATCTTCAACAAAACTTAATGCCTCTTGGTAATCTACAAGCATCTTTTTGGCATATTCACCGACTATATGAATTTGTTGCATTTTGCTTTGATAAAACTGTTCAAGTTGACTATAATCATCTTTTTTATACTGAACTTGATTGTTATGCTCAAGCCTATCGATCGTTAGTTTATTGTAAACAACTAAAAAGCCACCTTCAATTTTGATTGCTTCAATTCTTGAAAGATAAAAAAGGGCGTCTTCAACATCTTCAATTGATGCATCTATCTTGAACAATGATGATGTGTTTACATAATTATCTCTTAATTCATGAACAGAGAATTCAACTAAAATTTCGTTTGCCTTGTTTGCATCCTGATTATTTTGTGTTTTTTTGAAAAGGTATGTCAAAATAGATTCGGATAACAAATGTCTCTTTTCCAATTTAATCTTTAGAATATCTTTTGGTTGATTACAAATTATGGAGATATGATTTTTGGAATAATTTTGATTCTGGCGTTTTATCCAATTTTTAATCGCCCAGAAATTCAGGATTGTTTTTATTTTATTTGGGTTAACATTCGTACATTTATTCTCCAGTGCACCCTCATTTAATTCTTTTAGGTTAAATGTTTTTTCATGTTCTTCTATTACTGGTAGAACAAAGTTTTCAATTTTAGCAAAAGATCTTAAAATTGAAAGTGAGCGATTTAATTTTTCACCTTGCTTTATAAATGCTGTCAAGTCTTTGGTGTCTGCTAATATTTTTTCCTCTCGAAGTAATGTAATAATTTTTATTACTTCTTCCTTTACAATTCCAAGATGATCAGAAATGTAATCAACTCTTGCCTCTGCTACTTCATCATTTGCATGCTTTCTGCTTTTAGTAGAAAACAGTTTTTTTATAATTCGAATTGCCCTAACCTTCTGTTGTTCATCGAACCTTGAAGACTGGTTTATCTTTTCAATTGCTTGTTGGGCATTTTTAGATAAAATACTATTTGCAAAAATCCGTGGAATATTTTGTCCTCGTTTTAAATATCCTGCATGTTCAAGTGCCGCGATGGCAGTTGTAACCCGAGTTTCAATTTCGATAACATTATCATCCCAACCAGCTTTTCGTGCAATCTCTAGAGCTGAGTTCGATACGGAAGAACGAAACTTTGTAATATATTTGATTGCTCTCCATATTTGTTGAATTTCTTTTACAGATAATTTTGTTTGATTAAGTAAAATAAAATGCTTGTTAAGATCTTCTTCTCTAAATAACACAAAACAATCTGCCGAAATATTTTCATCACGCCCAGCCCTACCAGCTTCTTGCACATAGTTTTCTAAAGAATCGGAAATGTCATAGTGGATTACCATTCCAATATCTTTTTTATCTACCCCCATTCCGAAAGCAGATGTTGCGACCATAATTTGAAGATTACCAGCAATGAAATTATTTTGATTCTCTGTTTTCTCCTTAACATCCATCTTTCCGTGATAAGGTTTTGCATCAAATCCATCCTTGCTTAACCGCTCTGCAAGTTTGTATGCTTTCCTTGTTCTGGAAACATAAATAATTGTTGGGCATTCTTTCGATTCAATTAAATTCCTTGCATTATTGTATTTGTCTTCTTCATCTCTGCTATCATATACTTTGTAATGCAAATTCTTCCTTGAACCACTTGCCTTAAATACTTCAAGTTGAAGAGATAGCTTTTCTTCAAAGTATTGACATATTTCAGTAACAACTTTTTGCTTAGCCGTGGCTGTAAAGCAAGATACAGGAATTGGGTCTGAGAGGTTTTTCATTTCTTGTAACTGCTTAATAAAATCACCAATATATAAATAGTCAACTCTAAAATCTTGCCCCCAAGCCGAGAGACAGTGTGCTTCATCTACAACAAAACGAACAATATTTCTGCCTAACAATAGGCGTTCAATAGTTTTAGAGCGAAGAGATTCTGGAGAGATATATAAAATAGACGCTAAACCATCTTCAACCCTTTTAAATGATTTGCCTCGCTCTATTGGGTCAAGTAACCCATTAATAGTAACCGATTCTGTAATGCCACTTTTCTCAAGGTTATCAACTTGATCCTTCATTAGTGATTGTAATGGTGAAATCACAACTGTTAACCCTTTTGTGTTTCTCCCAGCCATTAAAGCAGGTATTTGAAAAGTTAGGGATTTCCCTCCGCCTGTTGGGAAAACAGCAAGAAGAGATTTATTGCTTATTGCAGCATTTACAGCATTTTCCTGTAGTGGCTCATCGTTGAACGTCCGGTATGAATCGAAACCAAAAAAATCTTTTAATCCTAGTTTTGCATCTAGTGCTTCGTCACAATATTTGCAACCAACTAAACAAGGCTTATTCCGAAGTAAGTACATTATTCTTTCTACTTCTGGGTAATTCCTCAAAACCCATGGCGGAGTAATAGAATAGCGGTCTGTACTATTAATTAAAGCCAAACAATATGCAAGTTCAATTGGGTATTCTTTTATAAACGTTTCTAATGGGGCATTTGAGCAAAATTTATTCTTAAATTGTTCATTAATCAATTTCGTTAGTATAACTTCTTCAGAATATGAATATGATATATACTCAAAGAAATACGAGAACTCAACATGTCCTTTTAACAGTAAAAAATAAATCTGTTTTAATAGATCACCTAGTTGATTAAAGGCAGATATCTCATCAAAAAATAAATCTTTTGCCTTTTTGGAATCATTTACAGGATTGTTTAATTCATCTGTTTGTATCTTATCATCTTTTAATAAATGATGATATGGTTTTGTTGGGAATAATAATGGTGATAAAAACAGTGTGTCAACAAATTTAAAATGATTTACATTCAGAGAGCTAAAGTTCTTTTGGATATATTTCAAATCGTGCCTGATAATATTGTGTCCACAGATGAAGACAGTATTATTCAAGAACTCAGCAAAATCTTTTATCGAATTTGAATGAAAAGTATTGCCATCACTTTTCACACCTCCAATATCAAAAATCTTCTTGCTTTTGGGATCTATTTCAGTGTCAAAAAAAGTAATAGCTTTCATTACAATTAATACGAATTTTTATAAAAAACGATTTGGGAAAAGGACAAAACAACTCTTGCCGATTTTTCTTCGGCATGTGTTGTTTGTGCGTTGGATTCCGTAATTGTTGAATTAATTTTTACCAGATTTGAGTTTATCATATATCTTTCAATTAATTTAATAAAATCATGACCATAATTTACTTAATTTTTTCAACGATTAATAAATCTTTTCAATCTTCCCCATCATCCCATCATAAGGGCTCATCTGCTGCTGCCAATGTTCCAAGAAATCATCCGGCAGTGGAAAACTATCTGCCTCTACAAGTCTATTAATAATCCAATTGGCTTCTTCTTTTTCTTCTTCGTAGTCAATAAATGACTTCCCCTATCAATCTGATAAGATAATTTTAAAACACCCTTCTTTTACAATACACTCATGACATAATGGCTTTTTAGGCCTGCACCAATTCCGACCTATCTCCCAACAGGAGAAATCAATTATACCCGGGAATTCGGGGTTTAACTCTCTTGCCTTGTAAATAATCATATCATTAT
>JACNLC010000064.1 GCA_014381725.1 Fidelibacterota bacterium
AAATAAAGAATCCTCTTGTTTTTACATCGATCGAAATTAAATAACTGCTAAAGACACTATCTTAAAATATTTACTTAATAGAAAGACCTAATAGTGAAAAAAATACTATTAATTATGATACCAATTTTCATTGCTTTAACGATGACGAGTTGTGAAAAAGATGTAAGCATTACAATAAAAGATGAGAATAAAACGTCGGATATAACAATTGATATATATAATGGTGATTCGGACACCTTTCTTGCAGGAGGAAAAACGAATAATAAAGGTGTATTTAAAGATACAATTAAAGCCAAATCCAATGATAATATTATTATAACATTTAATAAAGAGGGATATGATATTATTCCCGGTAAATTGGAAGAAAAACCCACAGGGTCACCTCTGGCGATTAATGTATCTATTGCCGCAGAATTATCCGGTAAATTAATAGAGTTTATAGCTAGGAATGCTATACCAAATATTCAAATATATGGGGTAAATATAAGCGGCGGTGCTGATAAATATTTAGGGAAGACGAATAACGCTGGCATTTTAAGGACTTTAATTAAGAAGAAAGATTTCCCCAATAATATTTCCTTTAAATATAATTTAGAGGATGCAGAAGTTGTTTCTGAATCGAACATTTCCGGTTTTTATACATTTGAAAATATTCCGGAGTCAATTAGTCTTAAAGCAATCCCTAATAAGGATTTAAGATTTTATTTTAAATCGAATCATGATTTTGAGGGTGTAGGTTTGAGTAATGTGCATGTGAGTTCTGAACATACTCCTGAATCGGGTTATACAGATAGACATGGTATGGCAAAAATTAACATTTTTCCAACCGAGCAGGATGGTCCTTTTATAGGTGATGTGATTAAATGGACAGCTAGAAAAGATAATTTCAGCATACCTGAAGCAGTTGAATCGAAGATTAATGTTGGCGGTTTTGACTATCCAATTCCGGCGGTAGCCAACCCATATACTTTTACTTTGAGACGAGAATATGAAATGTCTATTCAAGTATTAGAAGAAAACTATCCTGTGAGTGATGTAGAAATTCTCGTAAATGGGGAATCATTATTTAAGACAAATGAAACCGGCACAGTAATTTTTAAATACTATGAAAAGGATATAAGCAATGAAATAAAGTTTGAAGTAAGGAAAGAAGGTCTTTCTGCAAATCCTCAAACGGTTACTTTGGGGAAGATTGAGCGTTCATTAACATTCAATGTAGAAACAATTCACTTGTATTTAAATTTGGTTGATTCCAAAACCAAAAAACCCATTTCAGGTTTAATAATTAATCGTAATGGAATGAATATGGGTGAATCTAATGGTATGGGGAGTATAAAAGTTATATTTCCAAAAATGGGTCATCATTTATTAGAAATATCGGATCCCAATGAAGAATATTTAAAAAAAACATATTCGTTAAATATAGTGCAAGATGCAATCGGCACAGAATACACAGTTGAGGTTGACCCTAAAACAGGGGTGAGCTTTTCATTGATTGATGCAAAAACAGGGAATGCCCTCAAGGATGTTCAAATCTATCGGGAAGGTAAAAAAGTGGGACAAACAAATGATTTAGGTCTTTATACAGAAGATTTTGATCCTGCCCCGGGTAATTACTATTATTATTCTTTTAAAGCAGACCATTATTTACAATTAGATAAGAAAAAAATATATAGACAACCGGGAAGGGTCAAAGAAGAAATAGAACTAAAAATATTGACAGCCACTCTTTCTCTAAAAGATGATTTGGGTGATCCTGTTCCCTTCGTAGATATTTATATTGATGAAGTAAATAGGGGGCAGTCGGATGATGTGGGTCAATATAACTTTTATCCTATACAGATTGGAGATGTCTTTTCAATAAAGATTATATCACCAGATGAAAAATATGTAACAAAACACCACTCATTTACCGTTAATCTTAATGAATGGATAGAACATGTTACGGTAAAACGGCAGGCTTGGATTGAATTAAAACTTCGTGAACCTGATTTATACGACGATGATGGATTACCACTCCCCGGTGTCTTCATTATTAGTTCCACAGACCAAAATGGTGAATCAGATGCATTAGGTATCTTCAAATATAAGGTTAAAGAAAAATTGGTCCCTGTTGATTTTAGTTTTGCTAAATCTGAATTTGAAAATTATTCCATGACTGTGTTACCTGAAGATTTATTGACAACGGAATTAGTTTGGATGACAAAACTAGAGGCATCTTTTAATGTTTTTAATAGTAAAACGGATGATCCTGTAAAAGGTTTGATAATTTCTTTAAATGGTCAACCTACAGGTGCTATCACTGAAGCTTCAGGCAAGGGCACAATTTTCCCAAAATATTGCCCAAGTAATTTGGATTTATCTATATACATGACAGACAATAGTTATATCCCACTCAAAAAAAATGTCAAATACAATAAGAACAATCAAAATTTGGGGAAATTGTTGATTGAGCCGAAGCCTATTGATGTAAATGTTGATATACGGTGGTTAAAAGATGGTAATCCGATAAGAGGTACGATTGAAATAGATTTTCCTTATCAAAAATATATATTGAAAGGACCGGATAAAGGTAAGCATACCTTTAATATTTATGATAAAACGATACATAGAGTATTAACCATAACAGCCCAACGCCCAAAAACAGATCAAGTAATCGTAAAGACACATCCAATACCTATGCCGCCCCCAGGCGTATTTACAGTAGATGTACCTGTTAAAATCCCCTTAAAACCCCAATTAAATGTGATTGTGGACCCTGGAGTTATATTGGAAATAAATCACATTACCAGTTTCGGAGATACCATACCTGTTATCACGGGTCATCACGGAAATTATACAGGAGAATTACATGACTATGGTATCACCGAAATTATAAGAACTGGAAAAGGTTTTGATCTTTATCCAAGCTCCACTACTTATCTTATTGAAAATACCGAGACAACGAAAAACTTAACCCGCCAACCTAACTGTAAAAAGGCTGCTACCTTACTTGCCAAAAAAAATTGGAAAGATTTTGTTGATCAAGTTGGTCTGTTGAATGTGAGCGATAATTGTTTTCCATCAATGAACAAAAAAGCGGGTGAAGTGAGTATGGAGCGACTAGGTGATTATAGTGGTGCTTTGAAATTTTACAACAATATAGTATATAATTATACGAACTTGGTTATCAAAGGTAAGCATCCTGTTAACGATCCGTATATTTATCTCAGAATGTTAGAGTGTAGTATGGAATCAAAACAATATAAAGAAGGGATTCGCGCAGCAAGAGAATTTGATAAATTTAGATTAATACTTAATGTAAAAAATAAAATACTAACAATTTGTAAAAAAGAGTATTTGTTAGGGTTACTTATGGTAGATGAATGTTACAGGTTAAGAAAAGAAATAAATAGTGAAGGTGTCAGGAGAACAACAAAAATCAAAGCTGAATTATCTGAATTAATTAAAGAGACAATTGCCCATTTAGAAATGTATCAGAAGACAAGAGGGGCATGCCCTTCATTGGCAGATGAATTATCAAAGATTAGAGATTTTTAATTATGAAATTAGAAAAGGCTTTTTATTTAACCATCCCTATTTTTGTTATTTTAATCTTCACATCTTTTTCTTGTGAGAATAAAAAGATAAAACAACCTGTACAAAAATATGATTTATCAGATTTGGCAAAACAAATTATTTTTAATTCCAAAGAGTCGCAGGACCCCCAAAGTGCATTAAAATATATACATTCTATTCATGGAAACTCACTTTCAGGAGAAAAATCAGTATTACATGGTTTATCCCATATATACCAAGGGGAAGTGTATGAAGTTGTAGCAACAATACTGTCTAATATGCAATTAGACCTATACCATAAATCATTTGACCCTGATCATGGGACGAAGTTTCCTATTATTAAAAAGAATGATATTATTGATATTAAAGATGAATTGTTTTTTTGGATGGGGATTGATGCCTATGCAGTTTATGGAAAAAAGGGAGGAGATGCGCTCATGGCTTCCACTGGTTCCGATCCATTCTATAATCTAAAACAAAATGTAATTCAATCCCACAAGGTTAGTTCCGATCATTATAGCAGTCAAATAATGATGGGAATCAATAATGATATAATAGGGGTAGATAAAATGCCGATTCTTAAAGATATAATTGCTGCTGGCAAATTATTTAAGAATCAAGAATACGAAAAGGTATTATCTTTCTTGGATAAGAAAAAACTATATAATAAAAATTATTTTGTGGGACATAAACATGTACAATATTACACATCGTCTATATATAAATTGGCTGCCTTATCACATTATAAACTTGGTATGAAAGCATTTGAGACAGGAATTGAAAACACTTTTACAACTCAAGATTCAACCATGTATAAATTAATTGCCGCAATGAATCTGGGTCAAAAATACCATTATTTCAAAGAGGATGATAAACTATTTTCATTTTGGGTAAACATTGAGAAACTATTTATTTCTAATGAAAAAATATTGAGATTATTGGTTGAATCAAAAAAGATCAAAATGCCATACAGTCTGGATTGGGTATTATTTGAAAATGCAGTTCTGAGTGTTATTAAAAAACCTCTACCCAAGAGCCTACAATTACTAAATGACGGGAGTGATTACATTTTAAGGACGATGAAAAATATGATTAACAAAAAGAGCAATGGTGTAACACAGAATGAATTGCATTCAGTTTTAAAGGCATTCAAAAAAGACCCTAAAATAATGAATAATTATCCAACACTGATGTCTGGATTTATATCAGCATTAAATCTATCAGACTTTGCGATTAAAGACAAAATATTAATACAAGATATCACAGAAAATATGGTTTTTACGGTTGAATATTCCAAGGGTTCTTGGCAGAGAAATAGGCCTGCATTTCTACTTTCTTTATATGGAACGTTAAGATGGCAAGGTGGCTTACTGCCCAGTTGTAATGGTTTTCTCCACGATTTGAGAATATTAGATAATCGTCTCGGTGCATTGCATGAAATTTCAGCATTATTTACGTTAACAATTATTAAAGGAGTGGGAAAGAATGTTTAGAAAAAGGATCATGGTGCTAATTATTTTATCATTTTTCAATGGAGATTATTTATCAGCACAACATACTTATAAGCTATTTTATGGAGTGAATTATATTGACTCTCACACTTTTTTCCCCATTCATGGTAGTTATTATTTGGAAGGTATTCAAGCCAATGAATTGATGTATAGTCGTCTATGGACTTGGACGAAAGATCTTTCAGAAACATCGGATTTAGTAGAAAATATAACCTCAAAATCGTTTACTACTATGCGTGTCCCTACCTACAAAGAACCACCATGGAGCTATAAGATTCAAATACAGGAAAAATTAAAATGGCCTGATGGAGAGCCTTTAACGGCAGAAGATATAGCATTCTCTTTTAATGTGTTTAAGCACGAGAAATCTGGTTCTGTTCTTAAGGATAAGTTGAAAATATTTAAAGAAATAAAAGTTATAGATAATAGAACCGTTCAGTTTTTTATTGAAGAAAAGGATAAAATAAATGCTAAATATCTTTTACCCTTAGTCCAGATATTACCAAAACACAAGTTTACTGAAGATTATCTACCAAAAGAAGAATCAAAATTTACAGAAGACCCAATGGGGAGTGGCCCATTTCAATTTAACTGGAAAAACAGCGAAGACGAAAAGTATTCATTCACTAAAAATAATTATTATTATAAATGGGGAAATAATTCCAATATAAACGCTGTTAATATTTATGAAGAATCTGACATTAAAGGATTGATCACAAAATTAACTACATCACCTAGAACAGAAGATTGGAATACCCTGGACCTACTTCTTGAGTTACCAAACTCGGGAGCAAATTATAATGAAATAGAATCCAGATCTGCTGGCAATTTATCTTTTAAGTCATATAAGTCTAATTCATGGTATGGTATTGCATTTAATTGTGAAAATCCTCTCTTAGAAAATCCGGAAATAAGGTTAGCATTAACATATGCATTAAATATAGAACAATTATTAAAACATTATGCGAAAATTGATATTGGTAGTAAAAAAGAAAATATTACTCGCCGTATTTCGGGACCATTTAATCAGCAGTTCGGAGTCGGCGATGATATTAAATATCCGCCTAGAAAATTTAACTCGGATAAATCACGGGACTTATTAAACAAAAATAACGTTATTGAAAAAAAGGGTAAAAGATATTATAATGGAAAACCTCTACAATCATTAATGCTAATTTACGATCAGGGTAGTTTCCCAAAGGGAAGTGTGGAGGAGGTAATAATTGAAAACCTAAAATATCAATATGAAAATATCGATATTACCTTAAAAATAAGCTCATTACTTAGAGATGATTTTGAAAATAGATTAATTAGTGGTAATTATGATATGGCATTTCAATATTATGAAATGGGATTTTCGAGTAATATAGAACCATTGTTTACTGAAGGAAATTCCCAAAATATCAGCCGATTCTATGATCCGTTGTTGACAAGCTATATGACGAGATTCAATAATACGAATTCTACCAAGCAACAGAAAATGTATGGTGATAAAATTCATAAGTTAGTATATGACAAAGCCCCCTATATATTTTTATATAGACTAGAAAAAATAATGGGTTATCGCAAAGAACTTGTGCACGGGAACAACATAGTGCCAAAATATTTCTTTACCCATATAAATGAATGGTATTTTAAAGACTTTTGAAGAGCAAAATGATTAAAGTATTCAATAGATCTTTAATGATTATTGTCTTTTCATTATTTATTATTTTTGCAGTATTATATAATTTTGAAAATGAATCATTGTTATTAAAATATGGCAACAGCACTATCTTGGCATATCTAAAATGGTGCAAAGAAACCATTTTTTACCACTGGGGGAATCTTGATAGTGGGCCAAAACTTACATTATTTCAAGGAGACCGTCATACAGTTGGTGTGCTGTCAACTGTCTCTTATACGTTTTTTTATGGTATCTCCGGTTTATTATTGGCTTTTACATTATCAACGGTTTTGACCTATAAGACTATATTTGATCATTCTACTACTGCAAAAGTAATATCCGGTTTTTTCAACTTTTTATCCGGCATTCATATTATTTTTTTTTGTTTTGCTATAAAATATGTATTGGGTCATGATGCTGGGTTCCATGTATATATTTTAATTGCCATTGCCATTGGCAGTTATACTTATTCAGATATATGTCAATTTCAAACAAGTCAATTCCATAAATTGCAATCTACAGATTTTATTATTGCAGCGCGTTCTTGGGGAGACTCTGTATTTAAACATGCCAGAAGATCGATTGCACTTGGGCTTCTTTCTCAATGGAATTCACTAGTTGGAATTGTATTCGCCAGTACAATTATTGTCGAATATTATTATAAAATCCATGGAATTGGTCATGCAATTCATAGATACTTTGCAAAACCAATTTTAAAGTATTCAACCAAACCTGTGGAATCAGAATTTTTTATGATCATTTCTGCCCTTGTTATTATTATAGTTGTGATAATGAGCGGTATTAAAGAAATGATATATGAAAAATTATCTAAGACACAACAATGAAAAATTTTAAAACAATTTTCTTAATGAGCCTGTTTTTATTTTTAATAATATTAATAAGTTATCATTGGATATTCCCAGAAAATGGTAAATATGAATATGAGGATGAGAATGGGGACCTAATTGCATGGGTAGGCCCATTCCAACCATGTATTATCTATGTTAAAACTAATAGTGAGACTTTTGAAAGTACGACACCGGTTTTTGGCGTAGATAGGCGTCATGCTGATTTGGCATTTAGGATTTCGGTAGCATTATGGACAAATATATGGTTAGCATTTATAGCTGCAACGGTATTTGTTATTTTAGCCATTATCAGTGGTATTCTTATTGGCTATGATCAATCTCACTTACCTCCGATTAAACATAGAAATACGTTTGATAATATTAAACGATTGCGAAAAGTAAAATTAGGGAAATTATTTACACAACTATTGGTTGAAACATTACATGCGATACCCATGTTACTGTTATTATTGGTGGTTGTTATTATCTCATTTAGGCTCTTTGATGATAATATAATTCGCATGTTAGTTATGATGATTGCCATTGGCGTTTTATCCATTCCAAAATTGGCATTATTAATTCGGGATAGAATTGAAGCATTGGTAGATGAAGAATTTATCAATGCAGCAAAGGCATCCGGTTTATCGGATACAAAAATAATATTTACACATATATTATGGTATGAATGTAGCCCCATAATAGCCGGCCAATTTATTTATGTTATTGTTCAGGCAATTATGCTGGAAGCTGTCATATCATTTTTAGGGTTTGGCGGTGGCACAAGTTTAGGCGGATTGATTTACCAGTTTAAAGATAGTTTACCAGGTCCAGGAAATAGTGGGTCGCCTTTAGCATTAATGCCACTATTCATATTATTACTTGTGGCTATAGTGGGTAATGGATGTGCAAAACTATTTATGGAATTACGTCATGAGTAAAGAAACACCCATTTTATCTATTTCGGACTTGACGGTAGTAAAGAAAAGAAGAAAACCGTTTTCAATTTTTAAATCTGGCAATGAAACACAAAGTCATACAGGTTTTCTGGTAAAAAATATGAATCTTATCCTCCATAGAAATCAAATCCATGGTATTGTAGGTGAATCTGGCAGTGGAAAATCTTTAACCATGAAATGTGTATTAGGGCTGATTGATTTTTCACCAGGCATTATTTCAGGACACATTCAATTTATATATAAGGATAAACCCATACAGGTTCTCCCAGAGCATGATTTAAATGTAGATCATGGCCCATGGTATTCGTGGATAAAGGGAATGAGCTACAATAAGAATAGTCTGGATAGAACAGAGTATTATAATGTTACCCCAAATGAGTCAGCCATAAAGTTGGATTTTATTCCCATTTTAGATTCAATCCAGGTTTTTTTTATTGATGATGATGCCATTTGTATTCCTACAGACTTTGTACCACCGACGAAATTGAATAAGCGATTAATCAGGCTCCAACAGGATGTGAAAGAAAATCAAATGATCGGTGTATCGTATCGTTATATATCATCCTATTCTAGCGCTACCTTAAAAAAGCGGATAGACAAGATTCAACATAATGCCAATATACGTGGCCATCGAATCTCAATGATTCTCCAGGATCCCCAAACATTTTTAAACCCACTCTGGTCAATCGAAAAGCAGTTGAAAAATATTATTGAAAGACAAAGAAGTCGTGTAAAAGATTCTCTTTATTTAGAGAGAAATTTTACATTGAGAGTTACAGGTAGTAAAAAGGATTTTCCATTAACACTTAAATGGGATCGAGACAATATAAGTCGCCACTTGAGGCAAGCGGATATATGGATGGATGGTAAAAGCCATAGTATGCGCGCAACCAGTGAAATATCCATCAAAAAAGGGAGCTCACATTTTTGGGGAATGAGGATGGCAGGGAGAATATTCTCTTTATCCATACACCCAGGAAAAAATAAAGAGAAAATTGGCATAAAATGGGATAATCAAAGGCTGGAGAAAAATGTTTCAGAAGCTACCCTTATGGTTCAATCCAGAGGAGAAAAGGAAAATATTAATTTATTAACAGATGACGCTTACTTTATTAATCCAAACGCCATTAATAGCCAGGGGTTGATTCAGGCTGAAATAGAATTCATCACGAAGGGGGGCGACGAATTCGAACAGACATTTGATGTCAATCAAGGGTTGGATAATTGCACCTTAATTATTGGTTTAAAAACAGGGGCGACTGCAGGCATAGATACATCATTAGGTGAGAAACAAATTGCCACGCCAGTGGATGAATTTTATGCCGGGTTAATAATCAATAATGAAGAAAATAAAGATGTCTTGAGCCACAGGGATATTCGTTCTCCGGTAGATTTATACACAGCTGAAGCCACCGTGACCATTACACCAAAATTTGATCTGGCATATATAGGTAATATTAAAATATATACGGCTTCAGGTAAACATAGGCATGTGGAGTTTGGATTGTTAAGTAGTGCCACGAATGAAGAAGATGATCATTTGGGGGAAAAGGATATTACGACCTCTGTTCATGAAGGCATTTTTGAAGCTGGATTTGTTATTGAGCAAGAAGGTAATGCTATAATGAGCCCTAAGGATTTACGAAATTTAGAGGCTGGTGTTGATATTGACAAAGAAGTGTCCTCTATCTTGGCAAAAGTGGATCTAAATGATGAAGATCAGGTATTTAGACGGCAATATCCGAAAGAAATCAGTGGTGGCCAGGGTCAGCGTGTTATGATATCCTTGGCCATGGCAGCCAAGCCAGAAGTACTCATTGCAGATGAACCCACAAACGGGTTAGATGTAACCAAGCAAACAGAAGTGGTTCAACTTTTTCAGCAATACAAAGATCAAGGGAGAACAATTGTTTTAATATCCCACGATTTGAGTTTTGTAAGTCATTTGGCAGATTATTACACTATAATGTATGCCGGCACCGATGTAGAGCATATTCCAAATGACAAGATGGAACAAACCGTTTTACTGCATCCATATACACGGCGGTTGCTAGAAATAGCCAGTTGCGAAGAAGAGAAAGGATTTACCTATATAGAAAAAGATGTGCCCGATCCTTACCGATCTAATTTATCAGGATGTCCATTTGAACCCAGATGTAAATTAAAAGAAAACATACCCATCTCTTTAGATAATGAACATATATGTAAACAACTGTTTCCCCCCATAATTCATGCTGATTCCGGGGGAATTATTCAAACCGACCAATTGGACGGAAAGAGCCATTTTATTCGTTGCTGGCTTTTTTTAAAAACTTAAGGATTTAGGTATGGAAAACAGCGTTTATACAATAAAAAACCTGGACTTAGTCTTCGGAGAAGATAAATTTCAATTAGAAAATATAGATAATGTATCGATCCATTCAGGAGAAATATTGGGTGTTTTAGGGGAAAGTGGTTGTGGAAAATCAACTTTTGGTAAATGTTTAATTGGTTTAATTAATTATCGCGATAGAGGCAGGTTCAATATAACCCAATTTGGGGTAAATGGTGATTCTGCTAAAATAGCATTCCCCATGTACCCTGATATTTTCAGTGGAAGTAATGTATTAGAAGGAACCAAAAAGGAACTCCTGCAATATAGACGACATGTCCAAATGATTTTTCAGAATCCAAGATCCGCATTGAATCTGAATATGCCAGTCCATAAAATATTAAAAGAAGCCATTCGGATTGGGTCACCCAAAATAAATAAGATAGATCTGAGGAAAAAAGTAAAAACAATTGCAGAAAAATTCGAACTTGGGGGTAATAATTGGAATCGAATAAAAAATAGTAAACCGAAAGATTTGAGTGGGGGGGAAAGGAGAAGAATTGGAATTGCAAAAGTGTTTGCCACTGATTCTGATGTTATTATCGCAGATGAGCCTGTTGCCAGTTTAGATGTATCCGTAAGAGGAAAAATTTTAGAAACACTATTGACAGAGTGGGAAAAAAGACAAAAAGAATGGAAAGAAGGAAAACGGGCACATCCATTAACCATAATTATTATTTCTCATGATTTTGATTTGATTCAGAAAATGTGTCATAGGACCATGGTTTTTTATGGTGACATTCATGTAAAGCGCGGCACCGTTGTAGAAGTATTTGAAAATAATAATATACCTGATAAGTTGCATCCATATACAACGGCCCTTCGCCATGATGCGCATTTTATGAATAACCCGGAGGTGATTCTACAAAACAATCAAGATAAGGTGGCAAGAAAAAAGATAATAAAGACCGGTTGTGTTTATGTAAACCGTTGTCCTTTAGTCCAAGATGACTGTTTGGAAAAACAGCCTTCTTTAAAATCTTCGCGCGAGGATATTAATTACTTAAAAGCGTGTTTTGTGAATATATGATATGCTTATGATGCAGACACATCAAAAATTAAATAATTTATTATTTATTTTAAATATTATTGCTCTATTATTCTTTGTTCAATCCACATTGATTGCTAGTAAAATAGTTGATGATATTTATTTATATGATGTAAGTATGTTTCAAAAGGAAGGGATTAACATTTTACCTTGCCCTGAAATTATAATAAGATTTAACGAATTAGGAGAAGATTTTAAGCCTGGTGATAAAATATATATTAAATTGAAACCAACAACCAAAAAAACTCAACCTTTACTCTGGTATTATCCTTCTGCACATGAAAAAAATGTTTCATTCTTAAATAGATTATTAAGAAAAACCAAAAATATCAAATCCGTATTGGCAGGCATTAATTTTAGAGTAAAGAAATTTAAAGTTTTTCGCAAAACTATTCCCTATCCAACAGTCAGATTTATGAGTGATGATATTCTTGGAAATGCCAGAGGTAAAGTTGCGTCAAAGCTTCAGTTTAATAAAACACGTAATACGATTCAAATTAATATAGAAAATAAAATGAGTGGAGTTGATATACTCCGAATAAAGGGATTATTTCTTTCGTCGAAAAATGGTGAGGAGGCAGGTCCTTCAATTTTATTATATGATAAAAATAAAAATAAAAAATGGAAAAGACTTGGCAATCAAAAATTTATTATTGGAAAATCTTTAATAAATGATTTAAATCCTAAACGATTCATTAGGAAGTTGGATAATCGATATTTTTTCTCTTTAAATATTGAAATAGGACAAAACCCTACAATAAAGAAAAATGAAAAACTCATCATTAAATTATCAGATGATTTTCAAGCAAGTTGGAGTGATATTGATAAACAAATCCTGATAGTAAAAGAAGGGAGAAAAGAAATTCAGTATAAGGTAACTCCTGAATTTTCGGATAGGAATATTGTTTTTCCCATTAATTTTAATATTCCAAAGAAATCTCAATTAATATTACCAAAATTAGAAATAAAGTCATCCATGGGTGAAATTGATCCATTATCAAAGGGATTTATATCTATACATTCGGAATTAACTGGAAATTTTGATCATAAGGCACTAAAAAAGGAAACGATCCTTGGTGGTGTATCAGATTCTTTATTATTTATATATCCTAGAATTAAAATTAGAGAATCCGATTTGATGTTTTATTTGAGTTCTGAAAAAGATCCGGAAGTGAGTATCGAGATTTATACCGAAGAAGGGAGTTATTTTGAAAAGGGAGACATAATAAAAATAAAAATCCCGCATGGTGTAAATGTGGACTGGGGTAAAATACCTCGTCAAAAACAAAAGGGGATTCGTGTAAGACGAACCGGAAACAAATTGATTGAGGTGAAAATAACCCAAACAATAAATCAAAATATTTTATTAGATAAAATCACGTTTAATAAGCCTGCTCACTCAATTCCTCCATTTGAATTGGTTTCATCATTCTCATTTGCTCCTGATACTTTATCACTGTCAGTGGAGGGCCCCATATCATTTGGACAACCAAAGATTAGGATGAAACAGCCTAAGCTTTTTAATAGACTTTCGGATGAAGCATCTCTCAATGATATCATTATTACGGAAGATGATCGTGTCACCACTTTAAAAGGAGGTGGGTTCATTGAAATAATTGGGGATAAGGAATTTTTCAGTTTTAACTCGACTCGGTGGGCAGATATTGATATCTCTGGGAGTGGAGGAAATCTAAAAATAAGTATTAATTATAGCAAAAGTACCATGGAGAAAATTGTTTTTAATATTATTGATAATTTCGAAAAAGGTGAGCGAGCCTATATCAGCAATATTCCCATTGCAAATATTAAAAAGACCGGGAATCTATTTCTCAAATACAATATAAATAACAAATCCAGTTTCACTGATCAAAATGGAATTAAAATAATAGATTTGAAATTAGACTTATCCGACAATTTGGAATTTGTTAAAGATTTAAATATGCCAAATAAATTATATTGGATTAATGGTTTAAACATCAGTATGAATGGTGTTGGAAAACTTTTAAACCAAGGAGAACGGTTAATCCTTTCACTTCCGGAAGAAATGGCAGATTGGGGCAGGCTTGATAAAGTATCTTTGAGTTCATCAGATGTATTTAGATTAATAAAACAGGATAACCGGCACCTGGTTTTAATGGCAAAACAAGATATCTATAATGCGGTGAATCTATTGCTCAATAATATTCCAATTCTGCCAACAGCCAATGAATTTATTAATCAAAAGTTAAAATTAGTCGCAGAGGTGGATACTTCTGTATTTGACATGTCGAATCATAGTATTACATATAGCTTTCTATCCTTTGAATCAATTGTAGAGCAAACATTTTTTACAGATGATACAAGTTGGCATCTATATAAAATAAATATGAATACCAATAATCTGGATAAAATGATAATTCCTGGGGAGAAATTATCGATTATATTGCCGAATGAAGATGTTAAGTGGGATACACGGTATAATTCCATAGAAATAATTGGAGATCATGCTGATAAAATAAATGACACAATTACCTTTAATGGACAAAAATGCTTTTTAACAGTTCGGGATTCTGTTAAGGCAAAAATGTCATTTGAGATTTCCGGTTTGCGAATTCAACCCATTACAACACCGGATATTAATTTTCAATTGAGATTATCTATTAATGACGACGGATCTATTGCGGCAATTGACCCTGTGAAAAAGTTAGTAAAATCCAAAATAGATTATAGCTTGAAACAAAAGCGGTCTATCGAAGAATCTTCTTATGGTATAAAATCTCATCGAAATTGGAAATTAATTATTCCGGATACATTAGATTATAAATGGGATATTGGTAAGGATATGATAGCAGCCATCCCAGACCCACAGAGGCCAGGTATGATTGAAGGGCATTTTAATTTTGATAGTTTTTCCCCCAAAGTAAAATTTATAAATGAAAAAACGGTGGAAATATCAATTAATAATGGATATGAGAGCCCGTTGAGTCAACGATTTCAATTAAGTGGTAGTACTGTAAAACATGTGGTATTTAATGGTCTTATGATTGAATCCATAATAAATTATAATTTTGATTCATCGTTTGATTATTTGGATTTAATTGTAGAGACACCCTATGGTATTCGTACTGTTCACTCTCACTTATCAGGCGAGCCAGATTGGGGGTTAAAGATAAATGGTAATAAATCTTTTTCGATGAGTGAACTAGTTGGTCAAGAATTGGAAATAAAAGTATCAATGCCACAGGTGCAAATATTTGGAACAACGGAGCCAATGGATGAAAAATATCTAGATCTTTATACAAAAGAAAATCAATATTTATTTGACCCCTTAGTGAAGAATATTTGGAAGCAGGAGAAATCCGACATACAAGCAGCCGTGGAAGCAACTCTGGATTATATAAAAATGTTATATTCTGGGACTGGGGCTGCTACTCAGAAGGGAGATGATTGGAAAACTTGGTATTATCTTTCTTATGCAAAATGGCATGCGAATAAACATGATTTTACCGATGAATTAAATAATTGGCTTGAAAGTAAAAATGAACCTGCGTTAGTTCGCGATAATAATTATATAAAAGAAATGGAAAAGGCAAAGATAAAAGGCTATCAACCCAAAGGTTCACATCAGCATTATCCTCCAATAAAACAAGGCGATTTATTAGCAGAAATTGACGATCGCATTAATGATGCAAAAATGAAATATGAAGAAGGAAATGTAATTAGTGCTGAAATAGATTTCTTAGATATATTGACGGATATAGAAAAAAATGATGGCATTAAACATCGCTCTGCAATAGTGGATTACTGGTTGGGAAGAATTGCACTTTCATTGGATGATATAGAATATGATGATTATGAATACAGCTATCCGTTTAAGAAGTTTTATAGTGCATTAGAAAATTTTAAGAGGAATAAATCGCATTTTGTTAGAAATGGTTGGATAGAAGATTCTACAAAAAAATATATAAATATTTCAAAAAAGAAGATTTCTGAGCGCCAAGAGATGGGTTCTACTTTATTGGAAGGAGAAGACATTAGGGAAGGGAAAAAATCACCTATATCCTTAACGAATGGTAATACCATTCGCTTTTCGTATAAAGATGATAATTATTATTATACATACAAAATTGAAGGTAAATCTGGGGCACCTATTGGTATTGTAAATAAAGATAACCCAGAGAAAAATTTAATAGAAGTCATAAAATTATCACCTACATTTGACGATGAACTTCGTCTTGGGAGAGGTGGTGATTATTCCATCACCTTTTCGGCACAAAAACAGAGTCTTTATAATATAATTACGACCGCTATATTACTTGGTTTGTTGGGTGTTTTTTATGGCTAAGAAAAAAATGGTCATATTATTATTCATTCTTAGCTATTTGCTACCCGGTCAAGACTGCAATGATATTACCATGAATGAATTGCGCGAGCAATCAGTTGAACTCGCAAGTATAGATATTCCCTCAAAGAGCGACTTACTAGAGATAGAAGACATGAAAGAAAAGCTAGAGGATGTATTGATTTCTTGTGCAAAAATCAATTTTGAAGGTAAAGGTCTGATTGAATATAGATATTTAGAAAATCTTCTCGAATTTTGTAAAATATTGGGAGATACCGAAGGCAGAGTCAAATACCTTAGAAAAATAGGTAAAAATCCAAATCGTGATTTTGATGTGTTTCCTGATATTGATGCGAAAATAGATGAAATAAATTCTTCATATGGTGAGCTTCGTATTCGTTTTTCAGATAAAAATGTACTTAAAGATATGGCCACATTAAAAAACAGTTCTGGAGGAGAAGTAACCATTAATATTTTAGCACCAGTGAATGCATGGGGAGTAAAACCTGGCGAGCGGAATTTTGATAGTAAGAAAATAGAAAGAAAAGAAAAATATAATAGATTAGGATTCATAAAGAATCAAAGTCGAGATGGAAAACTAAAAGTATATTTTGATAGTTATAATGATGGCTTTTTTTATTTCGTTTTACCCTATGTACCATACTTATCAACTAGTAAAAATTCTGATGGTTGGTATGCCATTACGCTCGATGATAAAAAAAGATATAGAATAAATTTTAGTTATCCAAGACCAGGAGAAAAACCGGACTCGCTTATAATTCAACCAGAAGAAGGGTGGCGGCTGGAGGTAAGTACACCAGAAAAATGGGTTAAGCTTACTTTTGAAAACCCAGAGATTAGATTGAAGTTTAGAGATAGAGATGGTAAACAATTAAGTGCAAAAGAGAATGAGTATCTTAAAATTGTAAAGGGAAATAAAGTTGATTATTATATACCTAGTGACAGACATATAAAAATTGAATATCCTTCAAGGGGGGAAGCGGTCTGGAATACCGTGAATAAGGCACTCTATGGCTGCGTCTCTTTATTCTTAATATTTTTTATTACCACAGGAGTTAGTTAGCATATGAAAAAAATAAACATAACACGTCAATTGAGTATAATAGCCATGTTTTGTAATAGTCTATTCGCACAAATAAATGTATCCGCGGTTAATGTGATTCCAATCGCAAAAAATGTGTCTATTAATAATCCAGTTTGGTCAATTGATAGTAAGCATATTGCGTTTGAAACGTTAAGTGAAAATCAACAGGAAAAATTGATATATTTGTATCAAATTGGATCAAAAGAAATTGCAAAACCAATTATGAAAAATATTGGTAGCGGTAATTCCCTAATTCCGGCTACGATTGAAACTTCTTCCAGATTACCTTCTTGGAGTACGACGGATCAATCAACTATATATTTCTTATACAATGAATATAAAGATCGATTTATGGGGAAATTAAATAAAATAAAATATAGTCAATTACCTCTTGAGTTTAAATATTCAGAAAAAATATTTGATGACATTAAACAAGAATCGGGTATTTCAGAATACCATATTATAAGCTATAAGGAAACCGACGTTATTTTTCTTCGGCAACAAAATTCTCCCGAAAAAATAGAATATACATATAAGAATAAACGATTAAAAATATTCCCAAACTTAGATAAAGAATTAGAAAAAACTGAGGATATTAATTCATTTTCCCTTTCAGAGGATGGTACAAGAATTATTATATGTAAAGGTCAGAGTAAACACGAAATGTTTTTATGGGGAGAATTTGAAATTAATAATTCTGGTCGGATTTCGGAGACCATTAATTTTTTTAAGATTCCCATTAAACGATTAAAAAATGGTGTAATTATAGAGCCATCTTTTAATCCTGTAAATCATGATATGATTGCATATTTAGAAATGGTTGAAGCCCATATATATTATTTGCATTTTCAATCATTAAGCTCTGACTCGAACCAAGCAACTCTTTTAACTGAGAATCTATATCGAAATGTTCAAAATCAAATAAGTAGGCCTAACAGTACAAACTATGTTTGGCATCCCAATGGCGATTATATATTTTACATTACAACAGATGCAAAACGAAATGTAGCCTATATTGATTTAAAAAATTTAAAGCATCCCAAAGTCAAAAATCTTGAGACAGGTATTGAATTTGCAGAACAGATTTCCATTTCTCCAAATGGAAAATACTTGGCGGTGATGACACAGATTGCAGATGGCGATAATACAGATGCTTTGGGTCAATTATTTATTATCGAATTAACATATTAGCTGAGTTTAATCGCGAATGCTGTTTCATGTAAAATACGTAATCATCCCTTTTATGGTATGCAGTATTCTATTTGCTACAAACCCCGTTGGTGGAGATACAACTCTTACAATATTAGAAGATAGTACACTAACGTTTGCCGAGAACGATTTCCCTTTTTCAGATGTGGATGGCGATTTATTTAATGGTATTCAAGTTGTATCTGTGGAAACTAGTGGTGATTTAGAATATAATGGACTTGATGTAATTGAAGGAGATGTTATTGCTGATATTACGCAATTGGTTTTTATACCAGACCCGAATGAGAATGGCAGTCCTTATGCCACATTCACGCACAGGGTTATAGATAGTAGTGGTGACACCAGTGATGTAAGCTATACTACTACGGTAAATGTAACGGCAGTAAATGATGTTCCGAGTTTTACAGTGGGGACGGATGAGACTATTTTGGAGGATGGAGGATTACAGACAGTTACGAACTGGGCAACATCAATAAGTACGGGTCCATCGGATGAATCTGATCAGGCACTGACGTTTAATATAACAGGAGTTAATACAAGTTTGTTTACAGTAGATCCTTCAGTTACTTCAGCAGGAGAGCTTACCTATACCCCTGCAGATGACGCCCATGGTTCAGACACAATTACGGTAACGTTGAGTGATAATGGCGGTACGGCAAATGACGGTGTAGATACAAGTGATCCGCAGATGTTTACAATTACGATAAATCCGGTAGCGGATACACCGAGTATAACGGGGACGACCACGTTAGAGGACACCCAGAGTGATACGGGTCTAGTGATCAGCCGTAATGCGGTGGATGGTGTGGAGGTAACGCATTTTAAGATAACGGATATCACCTCAGGCAGTTTATATCAGACGGATGGAACGACGCAGATCAACAATAGTGATTTTATTACCTATGATCAAGGCAATGCAGGATTAAAGTTCAGTCCCGGCGCTGATTTTAATGGTACAGCCAGTTTTAATCTTCAGTCGTCATTGAGTTCGGTGGATGGCGGTCTGGGTGGAGATGAGGTGACCGCATCTATTACTGTAACGGCAGTAAATGATGTTCCGAGTTTTACAGTGGGGACGGATGAGACTATTTTGGAGGATGGAGGATTACAGACAGTTACGAACTGGGCAACATCAATAAGTACGGGTCCATCGGATGAATCTGATCAGGCACTGACGTTTAATATAACAGGAGTTAATACAAGTTTGTTTACAGTAGATCCTTCAGTTACTTCAGCAGGAGAGCTTACCTATACCCCTGCAGATGACGCCCATGGTTCAGACACAATTACGGTAACGTTGAGTGATAATGGCGGTACGGCAAATGACGGTGTAGATACAAGTGATCCGCAGATGTTTACAATTACGATAAATCCGGTAGCGGATACACCGAGTATAACGGGGACGACCACGTTAGAGGACACCCAGAGTGATACGGGTCTAGTGATCAGCCGTAATGCGGTGGATGGTGTGGAGGTAACGCATTTTAAGATAACGGATATCACCTCAGGCAGTTTATATCAGACGGATGGAACGACGCAGATCAACAATAGTGATTTTATTACCTATGATCAAGGCAATGCAGGATTAAAGTTCAGTCCCGGCGCTGATTTTAATGGTACAGCCAGTTTTAATCTTCAGTCGTCATTGAGTTCGGTGGATGGCGGTCTGGGTGGAGATGAGGTGACCGCATCTATTACTGTAACGGCAGTAAATGATGCACCCATTGCTAGCGGCAGTGCATCTTTACTCGCTATAAATGAAGATAATATTTCATCAGCTGGTAGTACAGTGAGTGATTTATTCGCGGGTAATTTTGATGATTCTACTGATAGTGTTGAAGATGGTAGTTCAGCAAATATATTAGCAGGTATAGCTATAAAAATAAATAATTCCACTTCTATTGAAGGAGTATGGCAATATTCAGATGATACTGGTAATAACTGGTTTGACTTACCAGATGTTTCTTCCAACAATGCTTTTTTGCTTTCTGATGCATCATTACTCCGTTTTAATCCATCTTCTGACTGGAATGGGTTTCCGGGTAATTTAGTAGTGCATTTAATAGACAATTCGTCAGGTCCAGTTAATAACTTTTCGACTGTAGATATCAGCACAAACATAGGCGATACGACACAATACAGTTTTTTATCTGTATTCCTTGAAACGGTTGTTAATCCCGTAAATGATTCACCCGAAATAACATACTATTTTCCTGGACAGGATACTTTAATTTACTCAAATATTGATGGTGACGCACAAGCAGAGGCTGTTGTGTATATATATGATTTTGATAGTGATAATTTGACATTTCAATGGATAGAAGAAGGAAATTTAATCAATGAAATTAGTCTAACAATTCCAGAAAATGACACTTTAAAAGTAAATTTTAATTTTGATTTTGTATATGGGTTTCACCTCGCTGTACTTACAGTTACAGATGATGGCGAATATCATGATACAGAATCAAATTTATTCGATGAAACGCAACAATTCGTATCTGATTCAACTCTATTCAAGATTGGACAACCATCTATCTCAACATCTTCAAATCAGGTTTTTATAATCAATGATATAGATCGTTATTTTTTGCCCATTTTAATTGAAAATGGATCTGTTGATAGTACGATAAACATTTCAAATGGATTAAGTTTATGCCTTCCTATTCATTCAACAATAAAGTGGGCTAAAAGCAGTTTAATTAACGTTGATCCAACAAAATTGACATTTAATTCTATTTCTGATGATTCAACTCAGTTATTATTTAATGTTGAATCAGATTTTTCACCATTTGAATCTGTTGAAATCAGTGGATTAAAAGTAACTGGATTTATCGATACAATGAGTTTTACTCAACTGAGGATAATTGCTGATGGGAGAACAGAATACGATTCTGCAAATGCACAGGACTCATTTGGTTTTTGGGTAGGAGCACCTGAAATACATATTAATCCAGACCAAAATGAGAATAATTATCTAATTGTTGACAGCATGAATCCCGAAGGTGTATGGCATAGTAAAATAGTTTTGGGAAATGGTCCGATTGACTCAACTTTTCATAAAGGTGATACTTTAAGAATACTGATTCCCAGCGGTCTTAATATGAATTGGACAGGCGAACCTACTGTTTACAATACTGAATTATTTTCCTTTGTAGGAATATCAAATAACACATTAATACTGAAAATAATTGATAATTTTTCATCAGGGAGAGATGATACTTTAGAAGTAGCTTTTAATTCTCTCGAATCTTCTGGATTCCACAGTCTTTATTTGGATGTGGTAGGAACAGACGCCGGTGGTATCGGTCCTACATTCCCTGATAGTACTTCTGATAAAGTAACTATAGGCAATCCAATACTTGCCAGTGATACGAGTCAAGTATTTGTCGTGGGAGATAATCCGCAGATATTGGCACCGATAAGATATATGGAAGATGGTATTTCTCCGACATTAAGAGGACACCATCATATCTATTTAAAGATTCCAACAGAGATGAATGTTCATTGGAGTTCATCAATGTCTGTAGAATCGATAAATGTAACGAACCAAAATAACCAACAAATTAACATTGACAATCTTACTTTGATTGATTCACTTCGACTTTATATAGGTCTAAATATTGAAGCCGGTTGGGAAGAGCATAACACCCTTATAATTAAGAATTTGTTAGTAGATGGGTTCAATAATCCAACAACTGGTCCTTTTTATATTCAATGTTCGGTATTAAATGATTCAATATATCATGATCAAGATTCAGCCTCTATCCAAATAGGTCGACCAAAATTGGTACTCACACAAAACAATACTTTTCTTTACAATGACATTCCTCGTCCTTTACAAGATATTATTATTTACGAAGATACGTTAGTAACCACTATTACAAAAGAGAAGGGAATATTGATAGTGTTACCCGACAGTTTTTCAGGTCAATGGATAATTCCCGATTTACTGAATACCGATGGTTCATCTTATGATGGAAACATTGATTCATTAGAAATCATTAGTAACAATACACTTAGAATCTTTTTAAGTCATGATTTTGATTCACAAGATTCTCTTATTATCCATAATCTTATGGTTGGTGAGTTTAATAACACTTCATACGAGGAAGATAACCTAAAATTAAGTGTCAATGGGGAGACAACCAATTTTCCTCATTATTCCTCTGATACTACGCGTTGGTTGAAGATTGGAAAACCTGATATTGAAATGAATAGTGGATTGAACATTCTAATTGGAAATGATAATTCAGTCTTACTACCAAAAATAACAATTAGCGAAGATTCATTTGCTCCAGTTATATCTATAAATAAAGATTATATAGTACTTTTTTTACCTGAAACAGCAGGAATTCAATGGGATACATCAGTTCCTATTGTTCAATTAAGTGGATATGCAGCAAATAGCGTATCTCCCATTCCAATATATAATGGTAATATGGTGAAATTTGAGATACAAGAAAGTTTCATTGCTAGTAGCAGTATCTCAATAGAAGGACTGTATCTTATGCCTCCGACTAGTTTGGTAGATTCTGCATTCATTTCACTGTCATTAAATAATGGTTTAACTGACTGTGATAATACTAATAATAAAATTCGAATAGGCACTTTAACATTTAGCTCTTTAGCTAATCAATTCTTTTTCAAAAATTCTGATGATCTAAAATTAAATAATATTGCAATTACTCAAGATACATTAGTCAGTCTTATTGATTCTATGATAGTTCTGACTATACCTGACAGCCTAATAGCGATTTGGGATTCATTTTCGATCAATACTAACATAGAAGTATATGTAAATGGTGACACAATTAATTCTATACCTCATCCGGATATACAATTCAGCAATTCATTTAAAAAATTATATCTTGTAAGTCCACTTTTAGATAGAGCTGAAAATATATTAATTACCAATCTGTATTTTTCTGGAGTGAACTCGCCAGTTTTAAACACCTCTTCAGATGGTTTTCTTATGCTGATGCTTGATGATTTAACATATAATTTTGTTCTGATTGATTCATATAAGAAACTTATTGGGGGTCCTACAATCTATTCGTTAGGTCATTCATCTTTTATTTTAGGTGAAGAAGGAGAATTTGCAAAAATTGATACAATATTAATAAAAGAAGATGAATCTATTTTAGTTTTACCTGTTTTTGATTCTCTGAAAATAATTATACCGGATGATGTCCCAAATTTTTATTGGGATACTACCTCAACAATAAATTTCGGATCAACACCAATATTTGTCGAATATCAACAAGCAAATAAAATTGCTTCAATTCTTTTGGATCCTCCAGATTCTATGGGGGTGGGCGATGTTATAAAACTATGGGGTTTGGGATTTAATACAATTACTAATCCAGATACAGGGTTTCACTTAGAATTTCAATTTGTCAAGGACGGAACAATCCCAACAATATTGGATACTGCCAAAATTAGTTCAGGTTCCCTCTCTATTAAATTAGGAGAGAATGTTAATTATTCCATAGGTACTTCTCTTGATTATGTATTACCTGATATAACTATTGGTGAACATTCTTCTAATCTCCTTGGAAAAAAGAGAGCAATTGTTTTAAGTCTTTCCAATGAATTAATGTCTATAGCTAATTGGCAATTTGGCAATCAAATAAATAATGATGAAGTTGATTCCATTTCCATAATTGATGATACATTGAAGGTGTTTTTTAATAATGAATTAACAAATGATGCACTAATACTTTCGGGTATGAAACTAACAACAAGTGAAATATTTAATGGAACTGTTCATGCTGATAGTTTAATCAATAAGTTTTCAATTAAATCCGGAATGGTTGAAATTAGTACAATTAAAACTCTAGGAGGATATAATCCAAATATTGTTGACACTACAAAAAATACAATTGAATTTTACCCTCCAGTAATACTGACAAAACCACAAATATTTAACCAGACAGATACAACAATTATCTCATTTTTCACATCTCCAGGAATGTTCAACCAGGATTCAGTATTTTCACCATCGTTGTTTCAAATTGTCAGAACTCAAGGGTTTACATTTGATAAAGACACTACATTGTTTTCGGAATCATCTCAGAGTATTGTTAATATTGAAAAAAATGATTGGATTCTTAACGATACACTATCTGTCATAGATATGCCGGTTGTCAATTTATTACTGTCGGATTACGATTTAATTAAATTAAACCGTTGGTTTGATGAATTACACTACTATAACCAGAAGTTTGATCACTTTA
This sequence comes from Fidelibacterota bacterium, assembly GCA_014381725.1. GTDB lineage: Bacteria > Fidelibacterota > Marinisomatia > SCGC-AAA003-L08 > JACNLC01 > JACNLC01. The sequence goes on from JACNLC010000064.1 coordinate 24,830, forward strand.
TTTCAATAGACAAAAACAATTTACCTTTTAATCAAAACTCTGATATGGTTGTCCGCGCAACTGATAGTTCAAGAATAGACTGGTTATTCTATAATCCGGAATTGATTACATTTAATAAAAAAGAGAGGATTATCTCCAATGATGAGAGGAATGATTTTACTTTAAATCTAGGGGATATATCTGTCGATTCAATTCAGGTTGAATTGCTTGGAAATATGACCAATGTCGAATTGGATACTACTTTTATTTTAACCGACACAACTTTTTCTTTTTCGCAATTTTCGGATTTAAAAGATGATCTTTATACACTTCGACTCAGCTCTCATAATGCTAATGGTAGGGGATTAGTCCCAATTATTCGTGAGTTTATTGTTGATAATAAGCGTCCACAGTTAGTGGATATTTTGCCTAGAGCAGGAGAATCAAAATATGGTGGAGGACATGAAATATCAAAAATTGACAATATAAAACTTACTTATCTGGATAGTCTTTATGTTGAGAAAAACCTGTCAGATTATTCTGTGCAATTTTATGAAAATGGCCCGGTTTTATCAACCGTTTTTCCGTTCCCAGACTTATTAGAGTTATTTATAAAATTAGACTGGAGTGAAGATTTAAGTTATAATAATACTGATTTAGACACGTTTTATATTGATCGAACTCGAGGCAATTTTCCAAATTGGTCGATGCAAATGGATAGTTTACTATTTTCCTTAGTAGAAGATGATTCACTAATAGCAGGATTAGAGCGATTGAATGCAAGAATTATTTTTACCCTTTCTGACTACACACTTAATACAATTTCAGATTCTGTTGAATACACAATTATTATCGATGATAGTAAAATTATAGGTTCTGAAGTTTTTAATTATCCCAATCCATTTTCTGTTGTTGAAGGAAAAACCAATATCCGATATGTAATTAATAAAGAAGGACTTAATTCTGGAAAGTTTATTGTGTTTGATGCAGGAGGAGATATAGTGCATTATAATCCAAATATAGATGTTAACATTGGGACACATGATGATCTTACTTGGGACGGAACTAATTTAAAAGGTATTAAACTTGCATCAGGCATCTATTTTGGTTTTCTGGAGATAGAAAATGAAAAACCTGTTAGTATTAAAATTGCAATCATAAATAGATAATGAAACTTTCATTAAAAATTCACTTATTTATTCTTACTGTTTTATTTGTGAATGGGCAGTCGTATACAGGAAGTGCTTCATTTTTAAAAAGAGGTATGTCTGCACGAGCAATTGGCATGGGATCTGCCTTTACTGCTGTGGTAGACGATGCATCTGCTACCTTCTGGAATCCTGCAGGATTATTGAATAGTGGAGGTTTTAATTTTCAATTAAGTGATTTGCAAGATAAATTGATGTCCTTTGGGGATATAAATAGTCCCCAGTTTGCATTTTCGCATTCTTTTAGAAAACCTCTTTTGAAAAGGATATATTGGGCTTTTGGTGCTTCGGCAAATGGATATTTTGTTAAAAATATTGACCAATATGATTCTGAATCTAATTATGAGGGTTCTTTTAATTATGGTGAGTACGCTATATTTTTATCAACTGCTTTTAAAATTAGATTTATAAAACTGGGTTTTACTTGGAAATTCATTGAGCAGAACTTTGGACTTGATGATCCATTTATACAGAATAACAGGAAATCATTAGCTCAAAAACCTCATGACCTAGGTATCCTATTCAATCCTATAGATTTTTTAAGGGTTGGGATGATTGTGAGGGATAGCGTTAAACTTGGACTTTATGACACATATCCCCAAAATCGGCAACTTGGACTAAAATGGGATTGGAATAAAATGAAGGAATGGTTGCCCCATATTCTATTAGCCGCAGATATAATTGTAATACCAAATTCTTTAAATAAGGTGAATTTGGGATTTGAGTATAAAACCAAGAATAAAGGCGATGTATCGTTTGCTATTAGAGGCGGACTTTCTAATATAATTTGGGGGCTGGAAAATGAAAATATCAATGAAATCATTCAATTGAATAAAAAAGTGTCTTTTGGCATTGGGGTGCGGTATAAAAAAGCTTTAGTTGATTTTTCTTGGGTCCAACAAATAGAAGGGAATCCTTATTCCAGTTATGGGGTGGTGACTTTGAGTATTAAAAATTAAAATATGGATATGAACGTATGGCCAGAACTCAAATAAAAATATATACCCTTTACGGGGTTATTTTTCTGTCAGTTTACAGTCTATTTGGACAAACTGATTTTGAAAAATATTTAAAAGAACAGGAAGATGCCATCGGACTCATGATAGAGGACCAGAATAGATATCTTGAAAATGTAACAATAGAGTTTGATGAATATAAGGTTGAGCAGGATCGTTTGTTACAAGCGTTCAAGGATGATGTAGAGAAAAAATGGGGTGAATTCAAAACCAGCAGCAGTAAAATTTATGTAGATTATGATGAGAACCTAAACGCTCGGGGGAGTATTGATTTTGAAAAAGGTGAAATAGAAATAGAGGTTATTGTTGAGGATGAATCGGATAAATCCTCTGTAGAAAAGAATAATAATGGGGAAGAAAAACTTCAGAAAAAGCTCACCCAGATGGTGACAAAGAAAGCAGACGATAAAAAGCCACTACTCAAGGATCAGTTGAAAAATAAACATGGACAAACAGTTACAAAGAAGAATGTCAGATTATTTGCCAAAGAAACTGTGAAGGATAAAAAGATAAAGAAAGAAAAATTCATATCTAAAGATGGTAAGAAACGAATAAAATATACCATAAAAGTCAAATTGTTACCCAACCATTTAGAAACCCGGGCCAGCCTTTTTAAAAAAGACGTTTCAAAATATTCTAAACGATGGAAAATTGATCCAGCAGTTACATTTGCTGTGATGCATACTGAATCCACATTTAACCCCAATGCCCGATCCCCTGTCCCGGCCTACGGTCTCATGCAGTTAGTTCCCAAAACGGGCGCCAGAGATGCATACAATTATGTACATAAAAAAGATAAACTGCTGACTCGAAAATATTTATTTGTTCCAGAACACAATATTGAATTGGGATGTGCCTACTTGAGTCTTATTAGATATAGGTATTTTAGTAGAATTAAAAATGATGAAAGTGCATTGTACTGTACCATCAGCGCTTACAATACAGGTGTAGGGAATGTGGCAAAAGCATTTACAGGAAAAACAAAATTGAAAGCTACCGCAGCAAAGGTGAATACCATGAACCCCGAACAGGTATATAAAACTTTAACTAAAAAATTGCCGTATAAAGAAACCCGGAAGTACTTGGATAATGTTACAAATCGAATGGATATTTATAAGTCTTGGTAATACTCATTAACACAAAAGGAGCATGGTATGGAAAACATAATTGAAACACTCTTTACAGATCCAACAGCAATGAAAGTTGGGATTGTTCTGGTCATCCTCATTACTCTATCACTTTTCAAGAAACTATTCAAAATTGTCTTTATCTTATTAGTGGTACTACTTGGCTATGCCGCTTATTTGGTAACGACTGGAGAAGATCCGGCAGATATCATTAAGGATACAATAGAAAATGCCCAAGATATTGATTTGGATGATCTTAAAGATAAAGCAGAAGATGCTGTAAAAAATGTTCAGAAAAAAGTGAAGAAGAATTTTAAATAAATGTCATCCGGTAAAGGGCATATTGTGGGTGGATTTGTTTTCTTATGGTTATTTCTGACTGTATTATCAAACTTCTTCTTTGTCCCATCTGCAATGGAAATAGTGATCTATACCGCCATTGCCATTATGTTTGCACTTTGGCCGGATGTGGATATAAAAAGTATCGGACAGAAATTATTTTATACCATTTTCTTTATTACCGATGTGGTCTTGGTGTTTTATTTTCAGGATTATAAATCGGCTGCATTTTTCGGGTTGCTAATTATTTTACCCATATTGGCAAAGCATAGAGGCTGGACCCATTCAAAAATAACAGCAGTATTATTGCCAACACCCTTGCTACTTGTACCCATGGGTTATGTATGGGGGAACGTTAGCCGAAGGGTTACCTTATTATTTTGCCGCTGTAACCGGGTATTTTAGTCATCTATTTTTTGATAATAAATTGATTTAATCATTAACTGGTGATCAGCGACAATTAGAATTCCCTAAGGAATTAGAGAGAAAAAGTAACCTTTGGATGATCCTACCCGCCTGCCACTGTCTTTCGGGCAGGAACTAAAATTTACAGACATGGTATCCACCTTGCGGTAAATTGAAGTCAACATATTTTAG
>JACNLC010000029.1 GCA_014381725.1 Fidelibacterota bacterium
AGGTTTAAATTAAACACTAAACCCGCTAAACGCAATACTGGGTTTAACCCCTGTTGGGCTCAATAAACAAATGACAATGGATAAAAGAGTTATACTGCTAACAGGAACCGAACTAAGACATGAATTTTTCAGGAAATTCATTGCAATTCATAAAGACATAACTGTCTTAGCATCTTTTTGTGAATCTAAAAAAGGTAATCTTTTAGAAGTAGTGCAAAAGGATGAACAGCCAAAAGATCTCAGGACACTTCATTTATCAACAAGAGAAATTTTTGAAAAAGATTTTTTTGAAATATTCTGTTCTAGTGTTGATGATCAATCCAATCCAATATTTCTTGAAAAAGGAGATATAAACAAAGAAGTTCATGTATATAGAATCGTTCAATTAAATCCTGACCTTATTATTTCATACGGTTGTTCCATTATTCGTTCGGAATTATTAACCGTATTTAAAGGGCGTTTTATGAACATCCATTTAGGTTTGTCTCCTTACTATAGAGGAAGTGGTACAAATTTCTGGCCTTTCGTGAACAGAGAACTACAATTTATCGGAACCACATTTATGTATATTGACGAAGGTGTGGACACAGGTGAAATCATTCATCAAATCCGAGCTAATATTACTTATAATGACAATATTCATCAAATTGGTAATCGTCTAATCCGAGACTCGTTTATCGAATGTGTCAAGTTAGTTCGATCTTTCAGTAGGTTAGAGCACATGAGTCAGCTAGAGATCGATTCAAGTGACGTGAGATATTACAGAAAAAGGGATTTTACGGAAGAATCTTTAGCAAAAGCATATAAAAACATGTCAGGTGGAATGATTGAGCAATACTTAAAAAACAAATCATATCACGAAGATCAATCTCCAATTATTAATAATCCGAAGATTTAGAGACTATGAAAGCTATAATGTACCACTATGTTAGACCATTCAATCCCAAGTACCCAAATTTCAAAAATTTGCATATAGACGACTTTAGGAAACAATTAGATTATTTTCAAGATGAATATGGATTTTGTTGTAAGGAAGAATTTCTCAATAGTTTCAAAACGGGAAAGCCTGCAGATGGGGTAATATTGACTTTTGATGATGGTTTGTTTTGCCACTATGAATATGTGTACAAAGAATTGAAAAAAAGAGATCTTTCGGGAATATTTTATATTCCGACACAACCCTATGTAGATTCCAAGATACTTGATGTGCACAGAACTCATCTGCTATTAGGGAAATACGAATCAAAAACGGTGTTTGAATTCTTGGATAAACGAATTGACGACTCACTGTTTGATCAATCCAAATTAAAGGAATTTCGAGTATTAACTTATAAAACTCAAGAAAATGATCAATACACTTTACTCGTTAAGCGTATTCTTAATTATTTTATCTCCTATGAACATAGAGAGAAAGTAATGAATTACTTAATGGAAGAATTTATACCTAACGAAAAAGAAATTCTAGAAAGTTATTATTTAACGGAAGATCAAATTTTGGAAATGCATGAAAACAACATGATTATTGGATCTCATACAATCAATCATCCAGTCATGTCTCGATTGAATTTTGAAGAACAATCAATTCAAGTAAAAAACTCTTTTGATTTCCTGGAAAGCATTATTGGGAAGTTTCATCACAAAACCTTTTGTTATCCATATGGTGGATTTCATTCGTTCACAGATGAAACAGAGAAGATATTATCTAAAGAGAATTGTTTGTATTCTTTTAATGTTGAACAACGAGACATTGAGAACATAGATCTTCAATCAAGACCTCAAGCTCTGCCTAGGTATGATTGTAATCAATTTCCTTTCGGACAAGTAAGAGAACTGAGCCCAACACACAATATAGCAAATTGGGGTTGAGGTGGTTACATCAACTTCGCGTCCCGCCCCGGCCCTTTCAACGGTGGACAATGACGCGTCCCGAAATCCCCAACTTGCCATATTGTCAACGTTGTACGCAAGCCAAAAAAACGACACAGCAGTAACATGATTGCAGATTTGGAAAGAGAAAAAATGGAAAAAGCCAACCCACAAAAGCAAGAGTTTGGCAGCCCATCCCTGCAACCGTCCCTTCGCTGCCAAACACATGCTTTTTTTGCCCACGCACACGGATTAGCATCATCGGTCAGATTAGAAAGTGACAATAAAATTGTATTTTGCAGATTGATAACTGGATTAAAAATGAGATTATTATAAAATGAGTTTGTTTCAAAAATCGGTAGAGAAAAAATATTTAAACGAGTTAGATTCCGTTCTAATTGACCAGAAATACAAGGAGTTTCAAAATTATTTTGGAAATCCTTCAATTCAGGAAAATATCAGAAATTCAAAGGAGGAGCAATTTCAAGAGGGATTTTTACGGGAACTTTTCGTTTCGATTTTTGGATATACACTCAATCCGCAACCAAATTTCAACCTGACAACGGAATTAAAAAACATTGCCAACAGCAAAAAAGCTGACGGTGCGATTTTGAAAGGCGAAGATGCCATTGCGGTTATAGAATTAAAAGGAACTGACACAACCGACTTAGACAAAATTGAAACACAGGCATTCGGGTACAAAAACCATCACCCGAAATGCGTTTATGTAATAACTTCAAACTTTGAGAAACTCCGTTTTTACATTCAAAATGCGGTTGACCATATCGACTTTGATTTATTTAACCTGACACGTGAGCAGTTTTCGTTAATGTGGCTTTGTTTGGCAAAAGACAATTTGCTAAACGGATTACCTCAAAAGATTAAAGAATCGTCTCTTTTACAGGAAGAAAATATTACCAAAAAACTGTATGCCGATTATTCAAAATTCAGAGAAGCGATTTACAACAACCTTGTAAAGAACAATCCAGAAACCGACAAACTTTTACTTTTCAAGAAAACCCAAAAATTACTTGACCGTTTTCTGTTTATATTTTTCGCTGAAGACCGTTTGTTGTTGCCACCAAATTCAATCAGTGAGATTGTAAAACAATGGACGACATTAAAAGACGAACTTGACGAGTACGTTCCGCTGTATGACCGATTTAAAAAGTATTTCGGTTACATGAACACAGGTTACAAAGGTAAGAAATACGATATTTTTGCATACAACGGTGGACTTTTCGCACCAGACGAAATTTTGGATAATATTTCGATTGACGATGAGATTTTACACAAACATACGTTAACATTAAGCAACTATGATTTTGAAACTGATGTTGATGTAAATATTCTCGGACATATTTTTGAACATTCGCTCGGCGAAATTGAAAATGTACAAGCCGAAATAAAAGGCGAAAAAGTTGACAATCAAAAGACCAAACGCAAAAAAGATGGAATTTTTTACACTCCAAAATACATAACCAAATACATTGTAGAAAATACAATTGGTAAACTTTGCGAGGAAAAACGGACAGAACTTGATATTATTGATGAAGAATACGCAAAAGGTCGAAAAAACCGTAAAAAAGATACAATTAAAGCCCTCGATGATAAATTAACCAATTATCGCAACTGGCTTTTAACCCTAACAATACTAGACCCTGCATGTGGTTCTGGAGCGTTTTTAAATCAGGCATTGGACTTTTTGATTACAGAACACCGCAAAATTGACGATTTACGGGCACAGCTTTTTGGAAGTGGTTTAGTATTTTCTGACATCACAACCGACATTCTCGAAAAAAACATATATGGAGTAGACTTAAATGAAGAATCCGTTGAAATTGCAAAACTCTCTCTTTGGCTTAGAACAGCTCAAAAAGGCAGAAAACTTAATAAACTCAATAACAATATAAAATGCGGAAACTCACTAATTGACGACCCCGCAGCAGCAGGCGAAAAGGCTTTTAACTGGCAAAATGAATTTCCTGATATTTTTGCAAAAGGCGGTTTTGATGTTGTTATTGGAAATCCTCCGTATGTGAGAGCAGAAATTATTTCAAATAAAAAGTATTTAGAAAAAAATTATTTGTCATTTAATGGAAATGCAGATTTATATGTGTTTTTCTTCGAGAAAAGTATAAACTGTTTAAAAGAAAATGGATTCTTATCCTTTATAGCACCAAATAAGTGGACTCAATCAAATTATGGTCTTAATTTAAGAAGGTTTATTAATAAATTTAACTTATTGGAATTCATAGATTTTGGTGAGGCTAATATATTTGAGGGTGTTGGAACTTTTCCAAGTATACCAACATTTAGAAAAACAAAATCAGATAAAGATTTTAATTTTTGCGAAGTAACAGATTTAAGTCAAATTAAATCTGAAAATTTACATTTCCTCACTTTTACTAAAATTAAACAGGATATTCTACAATCCGACAATTGGCATTTAAAATCAGGTGAATTATCTGATTTAATCAGCAAACTTGAAAAAAAACATACAAAATTAGGTGAGATATTTGAAAATAAATTTTTTGCAGGAATAAAAACAGGTTCAAACAATCTTTTCATATATTCTGAATCAGAGGTTATTAATATTACTGGTAATTCAGAAAAAGAATTAAAAGCTTTTAAAAAAATATGTTTTGGGAAAGAGATTGATAAATATACATTTAGGGATGAAGAAAACAAATATGTGTTTTTTCCTTATGAGTTTGTAAATGGTAAACAGGTCGTAATTTCAATAGATGATTATCCAAATATTAAAGAGAATTTTTCCGAAAATTATGATGCTTTCATTAAACGAGCAATAATAAAAGAAGGCGTTCCCAAAGGAACTCATCATTGGTTTGAACTTCAGCAGGTTAATAAATTCCTCGATTATAATTTACCAAAAATAATATATCCTGATATTTCTATAGAGAATCGTTTTATATTGGATGAAAGTGGTATAATACCAGATATGACTTGTTTCATTCTACCATTCAATCATAAATATTTAGTTCCAATCCTAAATTCAAGGTTGTTTAAATTTTTAGCATCTAATTATTGTCCAGTTTTAGGCAACATTAAGCAGGGTGGTCGCATCCGTTATAAATCAACCTACTTAGCGAAGATACCTTTTCCTGAACTTCAAAATGAACATCTTATAGCTTTCGAAGATTATTATGAGAAATCTGTATCGAAAAGAATTGAGTTTAATAGTTTAAAAAATAAATTTTTACGTTACATATCTTCATCTTTGAATATTTCATTTACAGGCAAGTATATCAATTGGGCTGAATTGGATTATTCCGTTTTTCTAAAAGAACTAAATAAGCAACTTCAATCTAAGCTTACTAAATCGAACGAAATGGAATGGATGGAATTATTTGATTTAAAAAAATCAGACGCCCTTAAAATAAAAGTTGAGATTGAAAAAATTGATAAAGAAGTAGACCAAATGGTTTATGAAATTTATGGATTGGGAGCAACAGAAATTAAAATTGTGGAGGAATCATTATGATAACCCAAATACTCACCTTCCCTTCGCTTTCAGGCACATTTGGCATTCACACAGGGCTTGCCCTCAATCCAAAAATGCCAAAAGAGCCTTCAAGCCCTTCCCTCGCCAATGCACGGACTGAGAAATATAGTGCTAAAATTGAAACTGAAATATTAAGAAACAATAAAGGCCAGCGTACAACAATGTGTATAATTCATAAGGGTTTCAGAGGTTTGCGAGCGATATCATCCGTATCAATTTTTGGTGGTAACTTGATAATTTTGAAGTCCACAATCCCTTACGAAATCATACACTCACCGTTAGTGGCTATTTTAGGAGAGAATCTACAATTGCAAAATTAAAAAACAATA
>JACNLC010000048.1 GCA_014381725.1 Fidelibacterota bacterium
ATATTATCTAATCAACTTCGTATCGTTTTAATATAAATTCCACTTCATTATTTCCAAGATAAGTATTCCGTGATCTGTCTTTCAAATACAATCGGAATGAATCATTATTCTCTAAATAGGGTTGAATCCGTTTTTTCATTTTTTCCAGATCACGCGGGTAAATGAAAATTTCAAATACGCTTTTCTGCACACGATTTCCCCATCGATTTAACTCTTTTACAATCTTTTGTCTTACACGATCACTTATTATATCATAAACAGCAATGTAGTACATGTTTATCCTCTAACCCAGGGACGATATCCCTCACCAGGTTCCCTGCAATACTTACTCAGGTTACTTGCATCTCTGATGATCAATTCAAAATTAGATTTACCACCCCCGTTAACAAGCTGTCGAGCATGAATTCGTTTTGTATAGTATTTCATTAGTAATCGTATCATATCTCCGGTTAATATCGCAGAAGATGAGTTCTTATCATAAAATTGCTTAAATGCACCATCCTTTAAAGTTTTCAACATCACTCTGTCAGCAATTTGAGCGCGAAAAGGTTCCATTATATCAGAAGATAGTGCTGCATGCCCGTAAGCCGTTGAGTGATAGAAACCAAGATAAGGATCAAGTCCCACTGATGATAATGCAGTAAATGATGTATGATATAGAAGTGAATAGAGAAAATCCAGCCCTGAATTAATAATATCCAGCTTCATTCGTTTTTGGCGATAGAAAAAACCGAAGCGTGAGGGTATTAATTCGCGAAACTGTCTAAAATATTCTCTTGCCGCATTTCCCTCAATCCCACGTAATTGCGTTATCGTTTTTGCATACTTAACACGGTTTCTTAAGGCACGTATTCTGTTTAGCCTTCCGCTATACGCACCCAATTTTTCTGCAAGAAAACGTTGACCATTCTGAATTTTAGAATAGACTAATATTTTTGAAAGTTTTAATCTTACACTACAATTTTCATTTAATGCATATTGTTTCATACGCGTTTTGACGGTCAGAATTGACCTTAGCGGTTGAACGATATATTTTAGTTTACCCGTTTTTGTTACATAAAGAATTGCCCCGTCATTTTTAGTAATATAACTTTGAACAGGCTCTGTAATATAAACACCACTTAAGCATATAATTGTTTGAATATGATTTATTGGATAGGAAATATAGACCTCTTTATCACGTCCAAGTATAAGACGTCCATCACGCATACGAACCTTCGTTCCCGGTTTAGATATAACAAGTTCCATTTAATTCCACGAGTTATTCATTATACCCATGTTTATATCTAAATGGACATTTAAAAATGAGATTGAAAAACATAAATGTTTGTCATTTTTGTTAGAGACAACAAAGAATGTTACTGGAAATAAACGATATTCTCTGTTATAAGTCCCACCGGGTAAAATGGATTTTTTCATGCCACAATAACAATCACCTTTAGCGACCAGCACTCGATGTTTGTTTTGTGTTTCTAATTCCGTACCAGGATTCTCAATGACGGCATAATCATTATCAACGAACCAAAAAACCGGAGCTAAAAAGATATGAAAAGAATTTATGTAATTAAATACCATGAAATTAAAAGACAATCCTGAGGCGATTTTATCATCTGATTGGAATTGAAATCGTATGTAATCAATCGTGATAGCGAATGGGAAAATCCGAATGAAAAATATAGTCATATTTTTTATTGCCCTTCCATTTTGTTATCGACATGTAATTTCCTCGTTTCAAACAATTTCTTATTCTCAAGCAAAACCTGTTGGACAACAGGCACATACGCCTTTTTCATGCGTAAATAATCTGTTTCTGTAGGAATATTTTTTCCATGGGTAAGCCATGTATTATGTCGTAATTCTGCCAATTTCACCATTTCTTTGAGCAATGAAAAAGGCATTATCTGGGGGTAGCAAAGATGAATGACAATGAGTGCATCAGAAAAACCAAGTTTTACCGGCAGGATATTCTTAGAATACAAAGATTGTTTTACTTCAAGAAACGATTCTTTTATGTTATCATATACCCCGGTTGACCAATTTAAAAACGGAGTGTTTTTATTGATAAGATCATGAACTGCAACATCAAGTGCTCGATATAATAAAAGCACAGCCAATAAATATTCACCCCTTTGGGCTAAGGAGTCGCTTTTTAATACTAAAGCATCCGCACCGGATATTTTTGTCTGTAATGATATTGATTTTGCCGATTTTCTTAGCACTCTCATGAAAGAAATTAGCACCTCTATTCATAGAGCTAGCCCTTTGACAATGTTGTGAACTCACCGACCAATTTTGCACCACAACTCGTTGAAACTCCAATTATCTTGTTAGCAAAGCAAAAAAAATATCACCTCATAAAATTAAATCAACATTAGATACCTATGAACATAACAAAAGGATTGCTATTCATTACTATTTTTAGCAAATGGATTTCTGATTGTTTTTAACTTTTTGATAATCCGGTTGCTTTTCTCTTTGCTAAAGTCTGTGGTTGCTTGAGTTTTATCTATTGTTTTATCATAGGCATACTTTACTTTTTTCCATGCTTCGGTCCATAGATTCCCAAGCGAAGGAAGAACATCATCCGCAAATATCCCCCTCACATGCTTCCCAAAACCAAGCGAGGCTTTAACGAAGTTTATTTTTTCAGATTCTTGGTCCCAAACACCATACGCCCTGCAACGATTTATTGCTGCTCTACCCACAGCTGTTGTTAGAATTCCCGCACCAACCCCTTGTATAACATCATCAGTTGTACGGTTCAGGATTGGAATGTTTCTCATAAAGTTTTCTGTAAGTCGTTCTGTATAGTTTAAAATATTTACAGAAGTCACAATTATAAGTACATCTTTAGCATAACGCCCAATCTGAAATATTCCCGGGTGATGGTTATAAAGTCTTACAAGGTTCATAAACATCTGAGCATTTCGTGATATCACTACAAATGAATCAAGAGAACGAAACGGGCTTAAAATAACGGCCGTCATTGTATCTCGTACAGTATTTCTAACGATAATTTCTGCTTTTTTATTCAACTCTAAAAGCATAGGAGAAATACATTCAACCTCCAACCAATCCTTGGTTAATGGGTGTGGTGCCGATTTGATACTATTTTGCAATTGGTTTCGATTGTCATCGTCTAACTCCGGATTTGTAAGTAATTCATTACAGTATTTACGAAGATATACAATGTAAGCCTTATTGTATTTATCCATCGTTGAGTTATTATATTCTTCCGGGTTCGGCGGTGTAATCGCACGGGGAAACGCTCTAATAGCTGACCGAAAACGGTATATAAACCATAAGACTCCGCAGAAAATCACTCCAATAAAAATCCATCCGACCGTCGGATGAAGCGAGGAAAGGACTTGAAACGCTTGTAGTAGCTCTATAAAAACAAAAAATAAAAAGGAAACGCCTACTATAAAGGCTAACTTTTTAGCAATACTTATTATCTGGATAAACTGCGAAGAAATCAATTGTTATATTTACTTATAAGTTCATCTGCAGTGAATTCTTTACGAGTTTCCAATAATTTTTTCTTCCGTATCTCTTTGAACAAATTTTTCATTTCATATGAGTTTGACAACTCAATGAACAGTTTTTTTGATTCTCCTAACAAATTACCAATTCTATTCTTATCACTAATTTCTTCACTTGATGTCGTATCAAAATAAGGGTGTCCAACGTTATTTCTTATACGAATTACTCTTACCCATAACTCATATAATTTTTCAAGTTTAAATCTTATTAACAATTTTTTATTATTTAATGCCTTTTTCGCGATATTTTTTCTCTCACTATAATTAGAAAAGGCAAAATTGCCGGTTTCTCCTATAAAGGTCACGTATGTTTCACGTAATGAAATGATGGAGTTAACAATCAAATTGTTTTTGTAATACCAATTAGCAATGGTCAATTGTTTTTCATAATCAGGACGGGAAAAGTCAATTAATGAAGTTAGTTTTGACAACTCCGGCATAATTGTTTTCAGTGGACTGATTGCAGGAATGCTATCCGTATCAATATGACCATAAGCTGCATTCATCGACTCAAACTGCATCGGAAGTGTTGTCGTATATCCTAATTGCATCGCAGAATTGATGTTGTGAATTGAATCTCTCAATCTTTTAATATTTGTTTCAGAATACTTACTCAACAAATCGCATAACTGTTCTCCGTTTCCAAATTTTGTGAAACTTTTTACAGCAAATAACCAGTCAAATATCTGTAAGAAACCGGATAAATCAACAACCGGACACACTTGAGTGTTAGGATCTCTGCCCTCATAATTTCCATACAGGACTTTTTTAACTGTTACTTTTGGCATTGTAGATTTAAAATAAAAAATGGAAAGTAAGGAGATGAATGGCATGGTTCTAAATCCATGAGTAAAATCAAAATATACGTTTGAATTGTCTAATGACAATTTATTAATAGTATTAAAAATCTCCCATTGATCTCCTCCGGTTTTGCCCTGAGGAATCAGAACTTTTTCGTAGGGAATATCTTTTGGTATTTTTTCCCAAATTGAGTCTTTTGTACCCAATAAATAAAGTGTATCAATGTCATATATTTTTACCAATGGCAGAAAGAAAAAATTAGTTTCTTCAATCTTTCCTTGTTCAAACTCATATTTAGCCTGCTTATATTCACCATCGAATGGCTTTCCAATCACAGACACTAATATGTTCTTTTTATTTGTCATCATTCATTCCTTTTTATCTACTCAATTCTATAAATCTGTTAGTCGGTACTCTCATCCATTGCCATATCTTCTAATTCGCAAATTCGCTTTCTTGCTTTTTCTAATTGCCGCTCAACTTTTTCTTTTTCTTTACGATGTTGCTTTGCTTTTGTTCTCTCTCGTTCAGCATTATTAATATATGGTTGTATTATTTCGTGTCCTTGTTGAATAATCTCCTCAGCTTTTTCTATTTTTTCGGCAAGCGAAGAAATAACTTCAGTAAATTGGTCATCCAACAACTCACCGGGTAAAAAGAGATGTGAACTTTCATCTGATATTTCTGAATTGGACGGTATATTAAGATGCTCAGCCAGTAATCTTTTTGCTTGATAATTTTCTGCTTCGTTTTTTGCTGTAGTCAGTACAACTAACTCCAATCCTTTCGTTCCGTCACTAAAAACAATACGAACTTCATTTGGGTCACGATTATCATACTTCGGTTTTACCCTAGAATAGATTGTGTATACAAATTTTTCATTTCGAACATTTTTAATAAATGATAGTTGTTTTACTTTTTCAATAAATGCTCGGCTACCTCGGGGAGCGTGTGGCATTTCACTTTCGTTTAAATTAATTCGTTTATTTATGTCAACCGTTGATTCAGGTAATACGATATCACTTATCTGAACATTAAGCGAGTTAACTAATAATAGACCCATCGTTGAAAGAGTTACACCCCCAAAGTCCTCATCTATATCAAACAAAATTCGACCTTGATCCAAATCTAAATATTTTGCCAATTTATAAAATTGATTTATTTGCATAATCCCTGCATTAGTATTGTTTGAGTCCAAGACCGCTTGAATAATCGGTTTCCATGAATTCCAAAACATGGGGTCCAACGTAACCGGTAATTTTGGGAAAAGCACAAGGTCATTTCTCATGAGTTCATGAGCATAAAAGATATCCAGCCCAAGTAACTGAGCCAGTAATAGCAAGATAGCGCCTTCAGCTTTGAACCCTGCAGTTGCATTAATAATTGGAATGCAATTCGTTTGTTTAGCAGTAAGAATCTCACTTTTTACTTTTTCAATCAGGTTTTTCAACCCTTCCCTCCTAAATAATTTTGGATCAGAATAGGATAGTTTTTTTATAATCTGTTTTTTAACTATAAATCCCTGAGATTCAAAATACTCTGAAATAATTATACTGGCCAGATAAGACTCGGCTGTATCTGTCGGGAGTAATGATATCGTGGGTTTTTTGTCTTTCGAATAGTTCTCCATAAAGAGGGATATACTATTAATTTCAGCGCAGGATTTATTAGGATTTTCGGTTATTGCAGAAAGAAAATGTTTTTTATGTTTTTCTATATTCTTTCTTACAATGTCATCATCTGAATTTCTCGCTCTCATTTCCGATAAGATCGTTTTGTTTGGCTGATTACTGCGAATTAAAGATGTGCCAACGGGTGTGATTATATAGTACTTCATTGAGGGAACCTTTCTTGATTTGTTGAATCATACATTGAGAGTTTTACCTACTCGTTTAATAAATTCATCTCCGACACCAGGATACGTATGAATAATTAGTTCCTGACCACCGGCAGGTGTCACAACATTATAATGTAATTTATCATTGCCTTTGTGATGAAACTTAATTAAAACTCTATCGGATTTATCTTCAATTATTTTTCCTAATCGAATTTCTCTGATAAAAGAACTTTGCATTTGAAATCTGTTGAGGATTAACCGTAACTCATAGCCGGGTATTTCTTTAATCTTTATCCTACCATTTCCCCATAAATGTTGTCTGTTTGCACCACAATTTAAGGTCATTATATTATTCTGAGTAAGAATATATTCGGTATGCAATCTTTTTAATAATTCACCAATAGGGGTCAAAATCATTTGATTAAGATCTTTATCCTCGGTAAATAGAATAGCCATAAACTCAGGCATTTTATTTTTAATGATTTTTTTCGCTTTTTTAATTTTGTTTTGCATTAAAACAAATTCTACCATGTTAAAATACATTGTCCATGCAGAAAAATCTAAGTTTACAGGAAGACCGGGGAGCTCTACAACACTTTGGAAATCCTCATGGATATAATTGACCGGAACTTTTGTCAAGGATCCAATCATTGTAGCAAATGCAGTTTCAGCCTTAAATCCACCTGTGGCAATTATACTTGCATTTTTATCATGTTCCTCAATGATATCTACAACTGCATTGATAAACTGTGGCAACCCAATGTTTTTAAATTCATCATAGTTTTTAGTTAAATGAGTAATAGTAAGATTTTTAGAAAAATATCCAAGCTCCCGATATGCGGCTGACAAGGCATCACCGCATTTTATCCCAACATCATCACCGCTGGAAATAAAATACAGGTAGTCTCCTCTATCGATGTTTAGTCCATCCAATGTTTGAACTTCTGCCGAACAGGCGCGCTCCTCACCGGCTTGCTCTAATATATAGCCGGTCAAATCTTCAACTGAAGGTGAAGTATTGTTTCCATATTTACGGAAGTAACTACCCAAAAGAGATGTGCCGACTGTGATAATTTGAGCTTTAATGTCGCTTTTTGACCGCATTGTTTTATTACCGGGAGTCCTTAATAACAATGTTTCACCGGTTTTTGGACCAAGAACAACTTTTTCAGTAGTATCACTTAATAAACTCACTAAGTTGTCTACACTGGATTCTTCACCATGTATTACTGCAATATTTTTTGGGTTTAGATGGTGAGCTATTTTAAGCATATCGTTTTTAGACCCGTGTCCCGACATTCTGACTTGAGAACGATATGGCGTTTTGATTTGTACAAAATGTTCAGAATTTTCGCCAAAATCTATCACATCACCTACTGATGCATTCATGACTTCGAACCCTAACGTCGCAGGAGACTGAAATCCTGAAAAGAGGATAGTTTCATTGGGATCATTTGCCATTATTGTACCAAGAACAGCGGCCGGTGTCCCAGGGTTCATCATACCATTTGTACATATAAATATAGCTGTCTTTTTTTGGTTCAAGTAATAATAATATTCATTAATCAGTTTATCAAAATCAAGTGTTTGAAACATTGTAAAGAATGAGTTAGGTAATAGTTCTGATCTTAATTGCTTTTTATGTTTCTCATATATGTCTGTTATTGCATTTCCTAAACCAGTTAAAAATACCGGGATGTCAGGGGCAATTAAATTCTTTTGTTTTCCATATTCAATTAATGCCATGATATCCTGAGACCTGCCTAAAGCAAATGCAGGGATAAGAACTCTGCTTTTTCGGACATAGGCATCATTAATATCATTAAAAAATGATTGCCATTGTTCTTCTTCAACAATATGCTTCTTTTCACTTGAAGTTGTTGATTCGACCAGCAGACAATCTAAACTCTCAACATTTGGTAATTTCATACCGGAATGTACCCCATGATCATGTACGGCGATATCCCCAGTGTAAAGAAAAGTATAGTCACCATCCGTTAAGACAATCCCTGCAGAACCCAGTATATGCCCCGCATCGAAAAAATACCCCGTAATATTCTTAGTTACATTAAATTCATGAAGATAGGGATAACTTGTTTCCTTCATAAGTTTGAATAACTTGATTAAACTTTTATAGTAATACGCATTTGAGTACGCATATTTTTGGGAAACTATATCAAAGCGCTGCATATACGATGCAGTATTTCGAGCCATTCGCTCTATGATAGGTAAAGAATATTTTTGGGTTATAATTTTTTTAGGGTGTCGTTTTTTCCAAATAAATGGGGTTGATCCGATATGATCTAAATGTCCGTGGGTTATTATTATTGCATCAAGATTATCCGGAATTTTGTGTATGGGTACTAGTGCATCGGCAAGTTCAGCATTTGGGTTTTGGCCAGCATCTAATAAGATGTTCTTTTCTCCCCATTTAAGCAGATAACAATTTGCGCCTATTTCCCGGCCACCTCCCAATACGGTAATCTGAATGATTTTATTGTTTTCTATCTTCATACTATTTGCCTATACCTGTTTTTATTTTAAAAACAAACTCTTGAACATACATCTCATATTCTACTTTTACCATCACAATTTCTAGGATAATCTCATTTTGAGTAGATCGTTTTTCTGCATGTGATATGTTTTTAAGGTGATTCATGTTTACTTAAAAATTGATTAATTAATTTACGATATATTTTCAAAATTAACCCACTGATAAAAAATACCATTACGGCTATTATTATTCCGAAAAAAAATATTGTTTCTAAAAATACATCTATTGGCAGCCACATTATTTCCTCGTTTTTCTTTTATTTCTCATAACCGAAGTTAATACTCAAATTCATTTCAATAAGTTCTCACAATGTTGTTAACTCTATTGTCTTGGCCGAATACGAATATCGGAGATTGTTATTTTCTTTTTATTGTTCAGTTTTATCATACTTTTAAAATATTTATTTACTGCAGAAGTAGCATGGTCACCCCTTCCTGAATATTCATCCTTTAGTCCGGCTTTTTTAATAATATTGTTGATAATCAATTCTTGATTACCAGACATTTTCACGACATGGGGTAATACATTTAGCTGATCAATAAAACAATATTTTGTTCCATATCTTGAATCAAGAATAACAATTCCGCCTTTATCATTTTCATTGCGTATAAGCCTTCCAGCTCCCTGTTTCAATTTTAATTTCGCCATTGTAGAGTAATCATTGGATAAAAATGTTGATTCATAAAGCATCCTATGTTGTATGATTGGATCACTTAAACTTGGATTTGGAGCTTTCACAATTATTATCTGAGAAAGTGTCGCCCCCGGAAAATCCACACCGGACCAAAAGCGATCTACCCCAAATAAAACAGAATATTCATTTCGATGAAATTCACCAATCTCCTCTAAACTTGCACCGTTCTGAATGAGAGGTTGTATGTCATACTTTTGAAAAAACGGAGCTACTACTTTGTAACACATCTTCATTTCGTTCCAGCTTGTAAACAGCACTAATGTTCGTCCATTTGCTGCCCATGTATAACAAGCTATTGCATTAAGAATATCTCTTCTCCATCGTTTCATAGCCATTCCATTTTTATAATTATATTCTGAAATAGTAATATCTACATAAGCAACAGACTGCTCTTTGAAATTAGGAATAGTATCCATAGAATGTTCGGTTACTGAAAAATCCTCAGAATAGGCACCATAGTTTTTTTTCATATATGAAAAATCGCCATTCACACTCATTGTGGCTGACGTATACACGATGTGCTTCACCTTGGTATAAAATGTCTCTTTTAAATACTCGTCTATATAGACTTGATGGCGCGACAACTTCCAATGTTTTTTTCCAAATAGAGTTACAGAATGAGCGATTTTACGAATGCCGATACTATCGGAAATATTTTTTGCAAGCGCAACAATTTCTTCTGACAATAATGCATAAGTGTGGCATCTGTCACGATGGGTTTGAGATAACTGTGATTGATTAGAAATATCTTTTAACTTAATATGTAGAGTATTGTACAATCCTGAAATAATTTCTGAAAACTGTTTAACCGTTTTTCCATCTTTCAACCCATCCAGTTTCTGAAGTAATTGTTCTTCTTTAACAATCTTTTTTCTTAAAATCTTTTTTTGGGACCAAATAGGAAATTCATTGAACAATATCTCCCCAAATCGATCCATAACCTGAATGATAATATCTGCTTTTTCCTGCGTCTGTGCCACTTTTTCCAACAATTCTATTTTTTCTTTATGGCTCAGCTTTCTTTTTAATCCGGCAATATATTCCTCAAGGATTTTTAAATAACCGCGCCGTTTTCCGCCAGTCAAACGACGTAGAAAACGCTGTAACTCCTGATAATCCATATGATATGATAGCGAACTGCGAACTGCATTCCCAAATTGATCAGCTTCATCAATAATAATGTGATCAATATTTTGGATAAACTCCTCATCCAGTAAGGCTGTTTTATAATGATTTGCGACAATGATATCCGCTCGTATTGCTTCTTGAAATACCTTTCTGTAAATATCCAGATTTGGATTGCAACTACCTTTTTTACAGTGTGTGGCAGCATTGGTTTCTTCTATTATAGTTTTCAATATGGGGAACCAATCATAAATCCTTCGGGGAATAGCGTCAATATCTCCATAATTCAAACTATGAATCAAATTCACTAAATATATCCAGGCTGCGCGAGCTTCCTGTGTATCAGAATCCACGTTCCCCGAATTCTCAAACCAAGTCCGAAAAGCTCTCTGCAAAGCTGAAAGGCAAAGATAATTACCTTTTCCTTTAAGTAAGGCGGTCTTTACACTTGGAAATCGCTTTGAAAGTCGAGGTATTTCTCTCTCGAGTAATTGATTCTGAAGGTTTTTTGTTGCTGTAGAAATCAATATTTTCTTACCCGGGTATTTTTCGACTATATCCATCGCTGCAAGACAATATCCTAGGCTCTTTCCTGTTCCTGTCCCCGACTCAATAAAGCTAATATCTCCTATCGTCAATCCTTTTGAAACCAACATTGAATATTCTGATTGTAATGGACGGTCATGATAGTTTTCAATCATTTTACTTGTACTTTTTAATATGTCTCCGGCATATTCTTTACTCAACGGAGTTAATTTAACTGCTGGGTTGTCCTGTCTATCCGTATCCTGAGTACTTTTAAGTAATTTCAACTCTTTCGGCAACCACAATGGTTTTAACATCTCGCCAACATTAACAGTATCGATTGAGGTGGGTACTTGAAACTTTTTCGATTCAAAAATATTCAGATTTTTTTCGAAAGCAAATTTGTCAATGTTTTTTATCAACATACTCATTATCTGAAGAGACGGCTCTCCTGAAATCTCCAAAAGCCACGGTAATGCAATATAAAATGGACGTTTGTCAGTTAATATTTTTTCAGAAATTTGACGAAGGACCATCAAGGACGATTCTAATATAGGTTCAAGCGTTTTTTTCGGAATCGTCTTTCCTGTAATACTCCGATATAAATGAGCGGGATCAAACACTTCTATCTCCGGCAAGAAATATTGTGTCTTTGTAAAAAGATCAAAAAGCGGAATATCCAACTCTGAGAACACCTTAATACGAAACCAATCCAGCTGGTTACTGAATGATGGTACAAAGACACAATCACACGCAGAATAAAAGTCCATAATTTCATCTTTAAGAACGTGATAACCTTCCTTCTCAGCAAGATCATTATCAATTAGACCGCTGCGTAATTTTGTTGCTCGAGTGAGACGTATGCCCGGATTGATCTCCCAAGTTTTTTCTCGGCGTTCACCAATATCGTTAAGAATAATGCCACCAACCTGAATGATTTTATCCCTTGCAATTTCCGGACCAGTCGTATGCAGCCAGGCTACCCCAAAAGATTTTATCTCATGAGGGAGCTTTGAGACGGGTACTGAATTTGTTGTAATTGTTCTATTCATCACCGTCAAAATTATAATGAAACAATCAGGTAGTCTCTATTCACAACGTTGGGAAATTTCAAGTACTAAAAAATGTTTGTCAGGTATTCATTCTGTAAATGTTCTGCCGGTGGAGGGGATTCTGACCAATGAAAAAACATTTTTCAACAGTCCAAGAGGCTGGTCTTAATCCACTCGGTATGTGCCTGCCCGCCTCTGGAGGGCCTGCCCGCCATATCCTTCCAACTAATTATGTCTTTCGTTTAACGCAGGCGGGGAGGGGATTCTGACTAAAAACAATAGCGAAAGCCTTGGAGAACACCAAGGTACAATTGTCTTAATCCACTCGGTATGTGCCTGCCCGCCTCTGGAGGGACTGCCCGCCATATCCTTCCAACTAATTATGTCTTTCGTTTAACGCAGGCGGGGAGGGGATTCTGACTAAAAACAATAGCGAAAGCCTTGGAGAACACCAAGGTACAATTGTCTTAATCCACTCGGTATGTGCCTGCCCGCCTCTGGAGGGACTGCCCGCCATATCCTTCCAACTAATTATGTCTTTCGTTTAACGCAGGCGGGGAGGGGATTCTGACGCAATGCTTAGATGCGACGCTCTACATACTTTGGGTCTTAATCCACTCGGTATGTGGAGGGGATTCTGACAAACAGAGTAATTGCTTGGCAGTCTTCAAAGAGGCAAGTCTTAATCCACTCGGTATGTGCCTGCCCGCCATATCCTTCCAACTAATTATGTCTTTCTTTTAACGCAGGCGGGGAGGGGATTCTGACGCTGCTGACGTCGTAGTAGACGTCGGGGGCGTATTTGATGTCTTAATCCACTCGGTATGTGGAGGGGATTCTGACGCGCTACTGTGTCTTGGACACATAGTGCCAAAATTAAACTAGTCTTAATCCACTCGGTATGTGGAGGGGATTCTGACCCAATGGATGACGTAAACGTACGCCATAAGTTTCAAGGTCTTAATCCACTCGGTATGTGGAGGGGATTCTGACGAAAAAAAACAAAGGGGGTCAACGCCTTCTTACAATTTAAGTCTTAATCCACTCGGTATGTGGAGGGGATTCTGACCTTTTGACACCACCTTGACTTTTCGTACACATCCGGTCTTAATCCACTCGGTATGTGGAGGGGATTCTGACTGAAAATATCAACCAGTTGTAACACCAGACTGGATGGTCTTAATCCACTCGGTATGTGGAGGGGATTCTAACGCGTTTACTTATCTCTTAATGGACTACTTCTTTGACTAGTCTTAATCCACTCGGTATGTGGAGGGGATTCTAACCTGAGCACAAAGGTTTTTATCCAGAGAGCATGGGTGTCTTAATCCACTCGGTATGTGGAGGGGATTCTAACAACAACCAAACTGGTTGAAGTATTTTCAATTGAAGAGTCTTAATCCACTCGGTATGTGGAGGGGATTCTAACCAATTAATGAGCGTTCTGTAATGATTGACGGGAAAGTCTTAATCCACTCGGTATGTGGAGGGGATTCTAACTCTGCCCTTGTAAGTTGTTGATATACAGCAACCTACAAGGGCGTTCTGAACTTTTTGTCAAAATCCGTGTTTGTCTCATGTGTTTTTCGGCCAGAATCCCTGTAAGTCCCTTATTTTCAGGTCAGAAGTTTTGTTTTCTCGACTTATCTTTAACCGTAAGAATGTATCTCTTCTTATTACTGGAGTTATCAATTGTCAAAAAGCTAATTAATCACGACGCTCCAAAAAAGTGTCGTAAAACTTCAGCTAACTATAAAAAAGTATTATTTTGCTCGAAAAATATATCAAATTTATCGAAGATAATCAATCTAATCTACCGGCGTGAATCAACTAAATATCAAATACTTTTGGTTCATAAGACAATAATACATTTGCACCAATTTCTTGTCCACCACCAAGAACCGTGAGTTGAATGTGCTTGTTATGGGATTTCATTATTTTATAACTCGCATAATAAGTTTCTTATAGGAATCAAACTGCTTTGGTAAATAATTTGCTTTTTGAGAACCACCATCTTTATTTTTACTTCCTCCATGAGCAATTGTATTTCGCAAGACTTCTAGATTCCAAAGTTGTTTTTTATCATTTTTATTTATTTTACTTTTGCTGTGGAATCTTTTTTTCAAGCGTTTTGTTTCATCAAAATCTCCATATTTTGATTTATCAATTTTAAAGTAATCAAATAGATATGCTTCAAAACTTAATTGTAATGAAATAATTGCTTGTCCATACATTTTTCGCTCTGCAAACATTGACGCTATCACAAAACAAAGTTCGGAATCTGTTTTGGTTGAGTTTAATTTTTTGTATAATTTTTTAATTTTCCGTTTTATTGGAGGAAACCATTTCGGAGCAGAATCTATTGACATAATTAAGGCATTATTCAATTGTCTTATATCTTCTCTAATTCCAATAATAAAATTCCCTTGTAATGAACTGGCAATTTGTAAGATGGCTTTTGAACCACTTGGCCAAAAAGGTTCAACTTTTTCACTTAAATCTGTTGCATCAAATTTTTGAAAAAATGCATTTGCTGATTGACTTAAATCAATTTCTTTCCAAATAGCATCCAAATAGCGAACAGGAGAGTTTTCTCCTTTTTTTAGTTCACCGTAAATAATGTCAATTTTTCTCGAATTGTTATTCATTGTTTCATTGAATTGTAATGCACTCATTAACAAAACTGGCATACTTCGAAAACCATGAGTAATATCAAGCAAAATATTATCATTTTCTATTTTATCAATTTGTTCAAAATATACCGATAATATATCAAAGGCATTTTCATCATTTATTTGTGAAGGAGTAACGACACATTTTATTGGAATTTTCCAGATTTCTTTTAATGCTTTTTCTAATTCTAATAAAGTAGATGAATTAATTCCTTCCTCATCAAATTCTGTTTCCAGTTTAATGTATAAATCTTCATAATTATCTAAATTATTTTCTCCAATTAATGTCCCCCAGGCAGATGTTTTAGTTCCAATAATAATTGTATCTTTAAATGTGTATTTTTTTGATCTCAAGATAGCATTAAAGAACATAGATGATTTAACTATGTTATTATCGCCAAAATCATAAGATGCTGTATCGTATGTCGGTCTTCCTGATTCTTTTTTCCGCCAACCAGTGCCAATAAAACTTATAAGTGTTGTGCTCATGTTAGTCCCTTTTCAATTCCATTTTATTTTAATACTTACCAAGCTGAAATGATAGCTACCGTAAAAATTTCCCAATTTTCGGGTAAAATACTTTTTTGTAATCGGGTGCTAATACCCAACATTCTGTAAATACTTTTCCATTTAATATTGGATAATTATCATCGTTTAATTTTACAGCAATCCGCTCTTCTAGTTGGGACACATCAAAATCCAATAAATCATTTGCAATTTTCAGTGTATTCAGATGTCCCCAAAACGAACAGCATTCTGAATTTTGCCCAAGTCTTCTCAACTCGCTCAAATTACTCACTTCAATTTCCACATTTCGTCGAATAAGCGAAAAGGGAAAAGTGTTGCCGATGAGGAAAGTTGAGTTAGGCACGACTTGAAATCCCCTTTTTTCTTGCATCTTGAATTTTTTCGAAAAAATATTTTTTTCTATTAAAGAAAGTCTCTCGTGCATTGGCAGTACCCAATATAGATCTTACAGAAGGCTCTGTTTGAACTTTTGCTCTATCACCTTCAGGTAAATTGCCTATTCCCACGGGGATAGTAATGGAATGAAATGAAGATAAAATCCGCCTATCATGTTCTTTGCTGTCAGAATGACCTTCATAAATAATATATTCAAAAATTTTCTCTGGAAATTTGTTTTCAATAATATTTTTTATTTTTTCAGACCATCTATTCCCATCATTTGAAATAATAATAAAATTCCCCTTATTAAAAGGTTTTAACCACTCAATAATTGGAATTAATGAATTTTTTACATATTCTTTATGCCAAAACAAATAATAATCTTCAATAATAATATTTCTTGATGGTAAATCAAACTGATAAAGTATTTTTTCCCATAATATACGATCACCTTTTTTAATATCACAAGACATTGTTTTTGAATATTCTTTCCAAATTTCATCAACTTTTTCAGCATTCAATTCTAACAGAGTGGTTCCTTCATATTCAATCTCTTCACCTTCACCTAAAAATATTATATTATATTCCTTTGATTCCTTTGATTCCTTTATTTTGTGAAATCTATCTGGCTGTAACATTACACCATCATAAAAACCGTGTGGATAATTTTCTCCACACGGTTTTTCTTCTTTTGTTATTATAACTTCACCCTCAATATCCCTAAAAAACTCTGCAAAAGAATTAATTGAATTATTTGTTTTTTTCTTTTCTCTATTGTTTTCCCTTAAATTATCTAGGTCTTTGAGGAATGTTTCTGAAAATAAGTATTTTTCATCGCTCATCTAATTTTTCTCCGGATACCATAAATCAGAAGCCAAATCATGATTTATATTAAAATAATCTTCTGGCCATTTATCCTCTAAGAATCCATCAGATTTTACTCGTATTTGTTTTAATTCACTTGCCCCATTTTCATCTTGTTTTAAGTATATTATAGAGAATTTTTGGTTATAATTACTTTCGTTGCTTTTTGCAATTTCTCTCTGTAATCCACGAATCATCACCTCTGAATGCGTTTCAAACACATAATGAAATGGTCGGATTTTTTCTTTATCTAATTCCACCAATGCACGAATAAAGTTGAGTTGTGCAGAAGGGTGTAAATGGATTTCTGGCTCTTCAACAATTAATCTATCTTTGCTCAAAGCAATGGCAGTAATTACAGGAAATATTTGTGAAATACCATAACCAATTTCATCTAAGGTTTGTTTTGTTCCTTGTCCATCTTTTTTAATCGATATTTTAAATAATTCATCCATTCCTTCAATTTTAAGGTAATCAACTAAAAAATCATAATTTCCATAGCCCAAACGATCAAGGAGAAAAAGGAAAACGGCTTTCCAATCAGTATTAAAATTACCTTCCCATTTCAATATATCATCTGCAGACCAATAATGTGTGTTTTGAGAACTATCTAAAATACCTTTTGATGTCTCTTCTTTTTTAGGTGCAAGGTTTTCAGTTATATCTTCTTTCAGTGAATAATGTTGTTCTATACCCACAATACTATCACTTATATTATAATTTTCTTCGCCTGTTTGAATTTCGCCCCAAAGTCTGTTATAAATTTTCAAAAACTCTTTTTTTGTATTTTGTTTTGAAGGAGTCAATCTATGTGCAGGAATATAGTCAAATTGTTCAGAAATCATTGAAAGTGAATTATTAAATACTCGAATCGACTCATCAAAATATTTCAAAAACTTTCTATCTGTTATTTTCCCAATAATATCAACATCTGATGTTTTTAAATTTTTTATATTAATGTCATTTCTCTTTGATTGCAATTTTGATTTATCATATTGCATTTGATTACTTTGTATCACAATATCAAAATCCATAATTATTTCATTATCAATAAAATCAATCTCATTTTTATCACTGTTTATTATTTTTCTTGCAACCACATCTATTGTTCTTTGTTGGTTTGACAAGAAAATTCTAAAAATTAATCTATTATCAATTTTATAATCAGAAAATGACATTTCTATAAATTGCTGGTCTTTTTCATCGCTAAATTTTTGAATTATTTCTATACTATCATCATCTTTCTTTACTTTTTTGGTAACTACACCACTCTCTGCTTGTTTACCAAGATTTAATTCAAAATATATTTGTCTATCTTTACCATCATTAACAGGGATTTCCCATTTTATATTTATAGGATTATCTTTTGAAAAATGCCTGTCAAATCCTTTTATATTTGCTTCTGCAAATTCTTCTGCACTTCTAAATGGATTTGCCAATTGTTTTATCACATTCAATAAATAACTTTTGCCTGCCGAGTTTTTACCAAAGATGAGCGTAAAGGGAGCAAACTCTATGGTTTGCACCTCTTTAAATGGACCCACATTTTTTAAAGTAATTTTTCTGATTGTTCTATTTAACATATCTGCCCCTTATATCCAATTTAAACGGATTACCTTACATCCTCAGGAATTGGTAGCACTTTGCGTTTTCGTGTATAAATTCCTTGGTCTTTCAATTTTCCCTTCTTAAATAGATTTTGCCCTATTTCAATTTGTAACATTTTCTTTAATTGACGCATTCGGTATAAATCCCAATACAACCCTGAGTTTTTATCTTTGTCATATTCAGATGCATATTTAGCAATTGTTCCACGAAATACAGATGCAAAATCTTCCATTTCCGCATTTGTAATTCCGCAATTCCAATTATCACCATCAAACAAAGATTCATATCGTTCTTTTATTTTGACTTCATTAAATTTTGCTTCAATTTTCACAGACCCCAAACCCAATGCTTTTGCCATTCCAATTTTATGAGCACACCCTTCAGGCAGTTGAATTGCAGTTATCAATGCGCCAACTTCCATTTCCGTTAAATTATTAAATGAAACAGTGAATTTGAATTTAGAACCTGTTGCAATTGGCTTAATTCTTGTATAAACACCTTCCGATTTCACATTAGAAAAATCTTGTGGCGAAAATTGGTGATGCCAATACATTTTATGACCACGCAACCAAGTGCCTTGCCCCCAATGATTTTTCCCATCTTTTTTGGTATGTTTTTGCACTAAATAATTTTGAAAACTGGTCGGTTTCGGTCCTGATAAAATAAGTTTTTTTTCAGGCTGAATTTGTACACCATTAACAAGTTTACCATCGGTAACTTCCACAAAAGTTTTGTGTGCGTCTTTGCCATCCTTTGAAATTCGACCAAACATTCGTTCAACTAAATCCATTTTATCTTCATCTAAATGTCCCATAGAAGTATGTTTGCCAATCGATTCTTCATACGCAATTCGGAATAGACCTGTATGCCCAAAAGTTACCACAGAACCATCTCGCTCAATATAGAAAACAGGAATTCCAATTTCATTTTCTTCACCAACCTGTGGAAAACTATCTTTGTTATTTTTAACTGAATTTTTCAAAGTATCCAACAGATTAAACTTTTTGCGTCTTGATGGATTGGCTTGATCACAATCTTTTTGATAGTTTACAATTGCTGTAGATGGCACCGCAACCGCTGTCTTTTTAAAATCCGGTGCGTAAATTAACCACTCCCGTTTTTTCTTAGGTGCGGAACCAGACGCGACATAAAAACTCCCATCTTTACGTTTATTGTAAGAAAACTCACCCAACCTTTGACCATTCATATCCCTTCTAATATCTTGGATTTTCACCTGTTTATACTGGGCGTTAGAATGTTCTTCAGCAGGTTGAATATAGAATTTTCCTTTATAAAGATATAAATAACCTGCACAGGCGGTGTAAGATTTTCTTTTTTCTCCTCGCTCTTGTTTGGTCAATTTATTATTATACCATTGTCTAAATTGCACATCCTCATCAGCCATTGGCCGTGTGAATAAAGTCCGTTCATCATCAATTTGGGCAACTTTTCCATAGGACATAATTCCAACCATTTGCCGTATTAGTCCACGCAAACTGCTTCCGGGAATTCTCAGTTCTCCATTCACTTGGAAAAATTGGTCATTATTGCTTCCAATATACATTTCCGAAAGCGTTTCTAACTGACAATCTAAAGTACCTGAAAACAGTTCATTGTCAAATCTACTATGATCAACGGGATTTTCATCTGCAGAATAATGAAAAATTGTATCATTTAGAGGGACAAAATTGTAATTTGCAGTTCCTTCCCGATGACTATCAATTTTACGAATGTGTTTGTTGTGCTGACCCTCATTCGTTTTTATAAGTTTCATTTTAGGTGTACTCATTATTATATCTCCTCAATTTTAACGAAACGACTATCTACAAATCCTGCTAACATTCCATCAGAATAATCAATATAATTAATTGTTTTAATTGCTATTTTCTTAGACCTAAATTCACCAGGAACCCAACCAATTGAACCAGATTCTTCCTTAAATAAAGTAAATCCACCTTCAAATCCAGATGTTTTCCCCAATAATAATTGGTGAGTTTCAATCACATCAGTTTCTTGACCTTCTTCATCAACTCTTAATCGGCAAAAAAAGTTATCTTTAGTATTTCGCCGCAAAAACATTTCCTTTTTTTCGGTAAATATTCGGGCTTCTTGAAGATATTGAATTTCCAATGATTCATTCTTATGGAAAACAAACTCTCCTTTTTCAAACTTTGCCCATCGAATCCCAAAATCAAAATAGAAAATCGCCAATGCGTCTCCTAAATTTTCTTTTGTTACTTCTGCAAGTTCTTCAAATGATTTCAAATCGTGATTTGATTTTATTGGTACTGAAGTTTTAAATTTTTCCTTATACTGATACATTTGTAACCTCCTTGTTTTTCCAAGCATCTTCAAACGATTTGAGCAAACCATCACCATCTGATATTTTTAGATTCTCTCCATCCTGCAGTATTTTCGCTGACTGGTTATTTCGTTCAATAGTCAATTGTTCACCTTTAAATCGGCCCCTACCTATACTTGATTCTCCGCCAATAGTAAGCCAGCCCGTCCATAAATCTTTCAACACTTGGATAATTAATGCAGATTCAAAATCATTGGCATCATTTAACCGAATATCAACTTCAATAAATGTATTTTCATCACTCCAAATTGGTTTTTCAGAAAATAATGCGTGATCCATTACACCTCCTGTAAAATAATCTACTCGAATTCTAGTTTGGACCTCTGAAACACCACCATTAATAATGCATTCATTTACCGAAATTCGTCCTTTTATAGCATCATCAGTGTTTCCTTTTGTTTCATTATCAACAAATCCAAATAATTTATGGAATTTACTTTCATTATATTTATCCAAAGTTCTCAATATTTTTTTAGCACGGTGACGAATCACACCTTTTAATGATGTTCCTGGAATAATGGGTTTACCGTTTGATGTCATTTGTTCTGTATCATATTCATCAACGCCGGCTTTTTGACGCACCATAATTGACCCGTCCAATTTGAATTTCCCGGTGATTTTGGTGATATTATTTTCAATATTCAATGTATTTAAAAAATCAACTTCGTCAGTTGCAGATTTATCGCCTGTCAACCATTTTTCATCATCATTTGGAAATTTAAAAACAGTCCATTTCACATTATTTAATTGTACTCGTCCAAATCCTGCATTTGTTTTTGATCCCAATGTGATGTTGCCATTTTTCATTTCGGAGATAATTGTTGCAGTTAGTTTTTTCACCTCGTCAAAATCGTGCAATTTACGAACTGTAACTTCAAACCCAAAATTAAATTTATTTCCAGATGCGAGAGTCTCATAATTGAATAATGAACCTCTTCCTTTATCATCTTTTTTAGCCGTTAGAGTTATTGAATCTATGGCTGTATTTGTTCTTGGTTCAATATCGGCTTTACCAATCATCTCCAAATCTTGTGGGATAATTGCAGATTGAAATTCTGGATTTTTTGATTTACTATTTGGTTTCACATAACCAAAATATGAACGAAACAATTTTTCATCTTTAGATTCTAAAAACTCAAAATAATCTCTTACCGCACCCATCCACGAAGTGCCAGGGACAAACGGTTTTCCTTCTCCATCTCGCACAACATCTAAATCTACATCCGTCCCTTCACCAGATGAAATAAGTAATGGTGATCTGCATTCCAATTCTCCAGTAACAATAATTTTTCCGGTAATTTTATCATCATTAGACATTATTTTGTCTCCTTTTTCTTCATCATTTTGGTTAATGCAGTTATCCAATATTTTTTGTAAAACTCAAAATCAAATTGATCAATGTTAATTCCAACTTCTTTAGGGAAAATTTTTATGAAATCTGATTGTTTTATATTTTTTTTGCAATACTCTTTTGAATCAGCATTGCTAAATATTTCCCAAAGGTTATCACCGCTTCCCATTAACTTGCATTCTTTTAAATTTAGAGCAAACTTTTTTAAAACATCCTGATCATATTCTGTTCTTTTGTCGCCAACCTCTGGTTTATCCCAAGTTATTCTAATAGTAACTCGTTTGTTCATTTCAGATTTGATTTGTTCATCATTGTCAGCGCTTCGTAAAACATCAATCAATTGACCATTGACTGAGTTTAACAATTTTTTATTAAAGCTAACTTTGGCACCTTCCATTTCAGCCAATTTCAACACTTCATTTTTGATGATTTGGGTAAATAATCCAACAGGAGTATCTGAATTTGGCTTTTTATAACTTTGTGATTTCTGCTGTTTAAAAGAGTTTGTTGAAAGTGTTTCAATCGAAACTTCTCCAAATCCCTCATTAGTTCGCAATCCAATTCCATTTTCAGATACATTTTTCACAAACTCATCAATACCCTTTGCTGAAATTTTAAATGCAGAACCGGCAGTAAATGCGTGATGACTTGGTTTTTTAGCACCCCATTTTCTGTTATAATTTTCAACTGAAATAGATTTTGCCGATGCCGATTTCCAACCATTGGCATTTTCTTTTAATTCAATATCTGACAAACCATTTTTTTCTAATTCTAGTTTAAGGTCATCCCATTTTGTTGAAGGGAAACCAAATTCATTAGTAATTAAAACCAGTGAACGAAACTGTAAAGTTATTGTATTTCCCTCTGATTTCTCACCAACAGTTTCTATGTTTCCGAAAGACAATTCTGCTTCACCATACTGTGCTGTTTTTGATCGTCCTAAATGCACAATTTCACAATCTGAAAACAATGATTTTAAGGAATTTAAGTCAGATTCATTTCCAATAATTTCACCTTTCATTACTTGCCCTGTGGCAATTCCTTCGTAAGTAAAAATACCGCCATCTTCTGATTTCCCTGTTATTCGATTTGGATGTTTTTCAGTATTTCTAACCGTATGAAAAGCGACTTCCTTTTTTACCGATAATTTTTGTTTTCCATCTGAAAATCCACTTACTGCTTTGGCTGATTGTCTTTCTATCCCTTCAGGTTGTGGTTTTTCAAAATTATCAAAAACTTCACCGAATTCCTGCTTTAATTGTTCAAAATATGATGGAATTGTAATTGCTCGCTTATCATTGTTTTCAATATTCGCATTCAAAAAACGTACTGAGTTGCTCAAAAATAGACGGTTAAAATCAGAATCTTTATGTACATCCCTTATGTGATTCTTTGCAATAAACTTCCCGGCAAACACTCCCAATATTGTTGAGCCGGGAATATAGTTCATTGATTTGATATGGTTTTGTCCGCCAGTTGTATCGCTTATTACAACAGGTGATTGAATTTCCAATGTGTAAGTTAATTTTTTCATTTTGCACCTCTTACTTTTTCAAAGGCTTGTTTTAAATCTGAATTTTGAATATTTGCTTCAATTCTTCCAAAACCGCGATTTCGTGAAATACCTAAATACCGCATATTTGAAAATGCCAGTTGAAGCATCTCCTTTTCTGTATCATTAAATTTCTCTTTTGAGATAACTCCTTCAAATTCTAATCCTTTATTCAGCACTCTGAAAGTTCTTAAAGAATGTTTTGCTGCAATTCCATTTTCTAATTTAGTTTGTTGTCGGATTGTAGAATAGGCATCTTTAATTGCGCTTGATTGAAAATATCCTTTCCAAACTTCACTCGATTTTGCCCAATCTAACCATTCGTGCAGGTTATCTGACTCTTTCATTTTTACATCGGAAACAAAAAGTGATTTACTTTCTGCATCACCAATTTTACCGAATAATCCATTAATTTTGTCTTTATCAATTTTACCACCAATCATTTCAAAAACTTCCATCAGAGATTCTCTTAAAAGTCCTTTAACCCGCTTAGCAGGTATAAACGGGATTCCGTAAGAATCTGCTGTAACATCGGAATCAATTACGGCTGACCCGCTCATTCCGGAACCCGGTAATGTGTCCGATAATAATTTGATTGTAAATTTCATTGTTTCCATTATTTACCCTCCCAATATTTTGTGTCTAATAATGATTCTGGCACCACATCTAAAAATTCGCAATAGTCAAGATAAGTTGGATTACCAAAATTCGCTCGTGGTGCATGTGGCAATTCTGGTTTTATCCAATCTTTATTTTGTTTTTTCAAATGAGCAAAAAACATCTCTTCGGCCCCACTACCTTTGTAAACCACTTCACGAAGTTCTTTAATTTTATTCTTTGACCATCGTTTGATTTTATTAACCTCTTTTATCATAAAATCGAATGATTCACTACCTTTGTCAATACCAAATGGACGACCCAATAATGATTCGCCGTTTAACTTATAACCATCTTCTCGGATTGTTTCAATAGATTCAACGATTCCACTGTGCAAATTATGGAAATCAATGAATGATGGTTCTTCATAATTTTCTTTATTTTGGATATTACGCATAAATTTTCGGTAGCGTATTTTTGCGGATCTACACAAATCTTCTGCCAAGTCATACGCCTGTGCAAAAGGGAATGATGGTTTTACAAATGCAACACCAGCGCAAGCAGAAACAAGTTTGTTCTCGGTTATCCCTTCTTCTATTTGAAGTTCTTTGAATTTGTCCAAAAACAGTTTCGCCGTTAATAGTCCCAAACCTGAGTTGCATACATAAGTTACATCATCACCTCCAATGATTATGGGGCGGAATGGGAAAATATCTGACATTTCAAGACCTAAATCTTTACGAATATCATCACTATCCTTCAGCAGTTTCTCAATTTTATTCGTAACAAACGCAACAGATTTTTCAACCCATTTTTCTACTTTTTCTGACAATTCTTTATATTCTCTCAAAGTTTTCATTTTCTGAAATCGATGTCCCATTTCATTTCCGTCAATATGAACTACTGCAATTCCTGAACGATAATTATCATTGGTTTTACCGCCGATATGATTAAAGTTTTCAGGTATATCGTTTTTTGCAACATCTATTTTATTGGATAAACTATCTTTCGCTTTGTCATCATTCAAATGTTTAATTTTAGCAAGTTCAGAATAATACTGAGCATCAGCAGATCTATTATCACCTGAAGTCAATTTTGTATCAAAATAATTTGCACTTCCACCTGTATGAATACACTCCGCAGTTACACCATAGCGTGATAATTCTGTTTGAGTTTGATACAACGCTTTTGTTTTAGCCAATGCTTTTCTGCAATCATTCAGAAATTCTCCAAAATTATCGTCCGAATATTCTTCTGATGTATGCAAACCTGCAAGAGGCTGTAGTCCTGGATATTCTTCTAAAATTCGTAATGACCAATCCCTTGCAAACTCTTTTGCGGAAGTTTCATTATCAAATTTCAATAAGGCATTTCCACCGCCTGAATATATCGGTTTTTCTTCAAGATATTCTTCAGTTAGAATATGCTCCACAATCCAACTTGCACCAGCATTTTGTTTTAATTTACTCGTTCCAAAAATGTATTTTTGTATGCCTGATACATCAAGCAGTAAACCTGTTTTACCCATTTTTCGTTTCTCCTTGTTAAATTATTTCCAAATTTTGATTTGTCCGAGTCCCATCGTTGTGCTTTTGCCTATATGAATGTCTTCCATTACCTTTAATAAAGCATGGTTTACTTGTGGAATATTTTTTAATATCATTGTGCCGGTAAGGCCATCAATGCTGATATATTTCCTGCGTCTGTTGCTGTATCGTGATATTTTTTTTAAAGACATATCAGATTGGTATTGTATGTTCATTGCATTTTCAATAATGGTTTTGTAATCATAGCTATTATCTAACTCACCATAGTAATGTACCATTGTTTTAAATCTTCGACTTGCTTCTTTAAAAAGTACTTCCGGCGTCAGGTATTTAACCACTCTCCCCTTTTTCACAAGCCGAAGTAATGTAGTAATCTGCATTTGTATTGTTTGTCCATTTTCAGCTCCTTTGAGTGTAAGTGTTTGCTTATCGGGGGTTTTTAACCACGCATCATTTTGAAAGATAACTGAACCCGAAACGCAATCTGTAATATTCTCTAAACGAAATTTCCCATTTCCTTTACCGGCGCCAATCCTACCCATATTCTGTAAAGATTTTAGAAAGTAATGAGACCAATCTATAAAACTGCCAAACACATTTAACTCCAACGAAAAAATATCACCCGCCAATATTTCTTTATTAAATCCAAAACCGGGTCTTAAAATAAATGGATGGGGAATATGATTCATTCCTGGAAATGGTGAAATATCTCCTTCAGGTGGTTTGGTTTCAAAGATACTATAATAAGTACATTGTTTTTGAAGGTTGCATACTTCACAGTTTTCATTCAAGTTCATACAGGAAAGTTGTTTTAAAGCATGACCAAAAACTCCACGGAAAGTTGATCCGACATACTCCGGTAAAGTGAGTTTTTCCAAAGCCTTAAACTCCAGTTTGTATTTTATAATATCCAATTTCATATCGAAAATTAAAGAATGGTTATGAATTCCACTATTTTCACAATGTTGTCAGTCTTTAAACTGAATTATCTTTTTATCTATTAACAAACCATAGTACATAAACTTTTTGTTGCCCGGTTCTAAAGGCCTCTTTTTTATTTGAATTCTCTCTTTGAATGATAAAGAAATATTATTTTCTCTGATTGCTTTTTTAATTCTTGAAATTGATTCAGATACATTATTTGTATCTGTATCACTTTCAGTTGTTCTCTGAAGATTACCATCATACTTACCTGAAATCAGAGCATGTTCTGTTAGCACTGCTTCTTTATTATCAACCATTCCTTGTGTTGAAACAAAACACAGCGCACAACCTGTACATTCATCTGAACATTTAGATTTTTTTCTTCTCCTCAGTAAATAACGTAAGTAAGACGCAAGTAGTGGTGGCAGCTCGAATGAATCTTCTTTTTCATTCACCATACCGATAAACATATTTTTTTTAATCGTTAAACGTAATAATTTATATCGAGACACTAATTCTTTCTGGAGTTTATTTAATAACAAATCTGGCGATATATCCAATGATCGTGTTATATATCTTCCAACTCTCAAAACAGGGATATGTGATACATACAGTTGTTCATTCTCTCGAGAGGGGTTTTTAGGGAAATACCAGTTTGATGAGGGTTTCATTTTTTCCTCAGGAGCAAGAATATGTATTAATTCATCTTGCTTTCTACCGTATAGTTGGAAAGCAAGAGCCATCTGGGAACTCATTGTTTTACGACCACCGGCTACAGTTGCTGTAACCCTAACCTCAGGATCCATTGTGATTGTTTTTATATGATTAAAAAGAAATGATTGTGCATGTTCATTATCTTCTGTAGTACGTAAATCACTCAGATATGATCCATCGGGGCGTTCATATAGGAGAATAGAATCCTTTTTAAATGGAATGTCTTCAGGATTGATTTTTAAGGTCTTTATTAATTCTTTTAACTTGTTCTCAAGAAACAATGATTTTACTAATTTCTCCTTACCTTCCGTAGTGGTGTATACAAAGATTGAATCAAAATACCTGTTCTGTTTATAGTAATGAGAGTAATAATAATATAAACATTCTGTTAATACTTGAGGTGTTTTACCTAAAACAGCTATAAATATCTCAACATATTTTTCATTAGATTGATGTTTCATATAATAATATCCTGTTTATTATTGTCCATTTCATTGTGATTCATTGCTCTTGGAGTTAAATCTATTACATTTTTTAACTCGCTACTGTTACATAAACCCACTTTTTCTTTATCGGAAAGTGAGGTGAGTATTAACTGCTTAAAAAGAGGACTGTCTTTATTCTTCTCATACCAACAAAAGTTTACATCAACCATTTCTTAAAAAAGTAACGGTTTTAATTCTGCTTCAAAAATATTTAATGATCTGAAAAATGGAACTGCTTCTTTTCTTAATTTTCCCCATTCATCGGGTATTTTTTCAATTTCTAAATTAAAATCTAATCGGGTATATCCTTCTAATTGTATTTCAACTTTTGATAAAGTTGGGCACTTTTTGAAAAAGACGGGTGCAAAAGCAATACAGGAATCTATAAGCATATTTTGATGACCTGGTCCTTCTGGAATGATGGATTTTATGTTACCAATTGGCTTAATAGATTTATCAAAGTAATGAGGTTCTAACCATTGTCTATCTGCATCGCCGACAAGTATTTGTATCGCAATTGGATTTATTCCATCTGCACCCATAAAACCACCTAAACCCCCAATACAATATAATCTT
This sequence comes from Fidelibacterota bacterium, assembly GCA_014381725.1. GTDB lineage: Bacteria > Fidelibacterota > Marinisomatia > SCGC-AAA003-L08 > JACNLC01 > JACNLC01. Next base: position 28,289 of record JACNLC010000048.1, read on the forward strand.
GAAAATCCTGCCATAATTTTCTCCTATGTTTGATTTAGCATGTTAACAGTCATATTTTCTAGGTCGCACACTCCCCGCACCGCAAAATTTGCGGTTTTTTGGAACCCGTTGCGTGGTCTTGGTATCCACCGGGTTCAACATAAACAAACATTTTACCACCGTTAGTGTCAGGATGTTTTTCATGTGCGACCTCTGTTGTTGAATCATTAATTCTTGTCAACGCTTAAAAAGTGTATCTACGGTCAAAACACACGGGGGCGTGTTAGTGTATAATATTATAGTCGCAAATGCACACCTAT
>JACNLC010000010.1 GCA_014381725.1 Fidelibacterota bacterium
TGAACTTCACGCTCTTTTTTTACATGTTGAATATTTTGCACTACTGAACCTGTGTTAACAGTGCCATGCCCGTCAACATTTATAATTTGGTCTGCCTTTTGAACAATTATTTTTTTGTCTTCACCCATAATATCTCTCTTCCTTTTTCTAACTTCTAAATTAAAGAAATCCTGATTTAATAGATTCCTTAATTCATGTTCATTTGATTCTTGAATGTTCATTAAACTATTGTCTATTGACTTTGAATATTGATTAATTTTTAGTAAAACTTTTTCAATCCGATGTGAACAAGGATTTAAATAACTGATTTCATCATTTAGCATTCCAACGCCTATTTCACCAGAATATATCATCTCATAATGTCCAGCAGGATAAATTATTTTTGATCTGTGAATACTTAATTTCGGTTTTTTATTTATCTTTATTTGAATTTCATCATCTTTTTCATTTATTATCCCTGGTTGCTGTGCTTTTAATATTTCAACAGGATTCAAATGGCACGACGTAGTTATTAAATCTTTTGTGATTTGAATAATATATTGAAAATCATCTTGGTTAACATTATTTGGTGATTTGTTTATTTTTTCAGTCTTCTTCTCCAATGCAGTAAGATTGCCAATCAATGCTCTTAAATCAGGTTCTTCAATTGGAATACTTTTCTTCAGAAAATCTAAAGTTTTGTCATTATCAGTACGATTTGAAAATTTTACTCTTCCCGTTAGATAAATAAGAAGTCCAGCAATTGTATTTAAATCATTGATGTAGAAATTGTCAAATACATCTTTCCCCGCTCCAAATAAATTATGAAGTGCAGATATAACTCTTTTTTTATTAAAAGACTTTTGCATCGTAAAAGTCACAGCTTTGTCAAATTCTATCATTACGTCATCTAACGGCATATTGTAGAGATAATCTAAAACTTCAAAATCACGCAATTCATCATTTGGCACTCTCATATCTGCCTTATCTAAAAAAGCCGTAAATAAACAATATATTTCATTTTTAACTGCTTGGTAATAAAATAATACCGGATAGAAATAAGTATCATGAAGTCGATGCGTATAAATTTTATGTGATTTACAGAGAAAATTTTCAAATTCATCAGCTAATTGGATATAATTATTTGTCGCAAAATTAATATCCACTTTATCAAAATTTAGGTTTGGTTCTACTTGGACCCAGTTTACTTCGGCTTTCATCATAAATTCTTTAAATGTATCTAAAAACGATTGAATGACACCATCATATTTTTTCTTATTTTTTGACCAATTTGGCTCTAATTCTCTAACGGACATGTCTAATAGAGCTAGGTATTCCACAACAATTTTATCAGACTCAATAACAATATATTCTTGTGATTCATAAATCTCATCAATCGCTTTTGATGTTTTTTCATACAGTTTAAGCAATTTTTCAATGAATAAATCAGGCTCTTTGGATGGATTGTATATTTTCCTGAATGAAGAATTAACATTACATAGTTTTTTTAACCAAGAATACTTGTAAAATGATGAAGCACCATCCAATAAATCGTCATCTGATAAAAATATATACTCATTATTCTCTCTTTTGATTTTGGCATTATCCCATGCAGTTTTAGGATTAGCATCTGTATAAAGTTCAAATGATAAAAACCCTAAATTGAAATAAACAGATGATCCTGAAAAACTTTCTGAATGGGTATTAAAGCTATCAATAGCAGAAAAATAATACACATTTGTATCAAAAAGGCTTCCAATCATAATAACCCTGTATTGATTAGATGCAGACTGATAAATAATTGAAAATGGGTGAATATGTGGCAGGTTAAGTTCATCGCCCGACCTATTTAATATAAATGGATCTAACAGTGATTCGATACTTTTTATTATCGTATAATTTAATTTTTCATTGTTAGCAATTTTGTGATTGGATAAAAAGTTATCATCCTTTGAAAGGTGATATAAAATTGAAACATATTGCTTGCCAAAAACTTCTGATATAGCAGTTTCTATTATTGGTGAAGTGTTTTTCTCTCTAATTTCATCAATATATTTTAAAATTTCATCACCAGAATTTAGCGTTGACCGAAAAATAGCATTTGATAAGGGAAATCTTTCATGAATAAACATATCTCCAGATTCTTTATCCTTAAATTGCTGGACGATCCTATTTTCATTAGTTAATATCATATTGCTGGATTCAAGTTTTGGAAAGAATCCCCTAATTTCTAATTCTTTAGATTTTACTCTCTCCAATAATTTTAACATGATTTCATCATTTGCCGTTTCACCAAACAATTTTAATCTCTTTTTTAAATCATCATTTGTAACCGTTGGTGCCGTAATGAGTAATTCATGAATGGCATCTTTTAAGACATTTGAAAATTCGTTAAGGTTTAATGGTTCATAAAGACTTAAATAATAATCAGTATCCCATTTCTGAGATTGGATAAACTCAGGTATATATAGCACAAGAGCTCTAGATATTTTTTGAGCTACTTCATGTGGAATTTCATTTAGGATATTATTAATTATTCCAATATGACTGCTTTTGGAATACAGATTTTTATTTCCCAAAATCTGAAGATTTGCAAACAAGACATAAACCACTGAAATCGAATTATCCAAATCCCATATCCAATCTTTTTTATTGTTTTTTTGTATATCGGGGATTATTGAAAGTGATGTAGAAAATCCTGTAAAACTACTATCGGAGAATGATAAAGCAGCAGATACTCCAGCTGGAATTGAATCAATTGTAAAATCGTAATATGTATTATAGTAAGGTCCGCAATATGCTTCAGGGAAACCCACAATATGTGAAATCAAAGATCGTCTTTCATAATCAGTCGTACCATCCCCACCCATAATTTCTTTCCATTCGCTTCTATCGAGATACAATTTTAATTTTGATAGAAGAGAAATTGCAAAACCTCTAACTAAATGATGCTTCCCATTTTTGTAAACATTTAAAATATCTATAACCATTTCTTTTAGAATTTCGTTTTCGTCAAACCCCTTATAGTCATAAACTTCTCTAATGAGTTCTAAAGTCAGGAGTCTTCGATAGCTATCAATTTCCTCTATAAAAAATATTCTAATTTTTTTATCTGGTTTTTCTGAATAAATATCCAACAGCAGCTTTAATAAAAATTTCAGATTAAATGTACTAGGGTTCCAACTGTTCAAGTTCTCTAACAAGAGTGTTTTGATACTCGTTAAATCTGAACCCAAATTGAATAATGCCCTTGAAGCAAAATTGAGATGTGGCAATATTTCATCAATATCTGTATCTGATTCAAAAGAAATCATACTTTTAATAAGATTCTGAATATGCTGTATCTCTTCTTCAGTCGGATCTTTTTCGCTACCGACAAGGTGCCGTATTTCCCGTCCAATACGATATTTTACTTTATTCAACTCATTGAGTAAAAGATTGCCTTCTTTATAATTATATCCAGATTTTGTTTTCCCTCCATTTACAGTCAAACCCATTGTTCCATCGAGATATCTTGTTATGTCATTTAATATTAATTCCTTATTACTATCTTTTAATAAAAGCACATAAATATCATCTACATATCGAAAATGTTCCACAATTTCATCGCCATATTTTTCATCAATCCATTGATCAAATTTGTTTAGGTATATGTTTGCAATTATATGGGTGAATTCCGGTCCCTGAGGAATGCCTTTTTCTTGTTTCTTATTCTTTTGTGAATATTTAAATGAAAGAATCAAACTGTTCAACCAAATCTGTACATTCTCTTCAACTGCATATTTCTCATCTGCAAATATTTGTATTAGTTTGTCATGCGGAATAGATTCATAATACCTTGCCATATCTATTTTGAAAAACTGATGAAAAGGATATTTTAATATTGATTGAGTTATTTTGCTTGAATATTTACCCCATTGACCATCCCAATACCGCAAATTATTTGGAGCAGTTTCGTATTCTTTAATAATCCGATTTCCGAAACTGTTTGGATGAAATACTTCCCCATTATCATACAATGGTGCTATCACATTTATAATAGCTTGACCCATAATATGATCTTCCAATCGCATTACAGCAATGGGACGAAACGAATCATTTTCAATATCTTTATCCTTATGCTTTCTTACTCTTATTAGTTCATAATCATTAAATGGAATTGCTTTTCCTATAAGGTGCTCCATTTTCATAGATAGTAAAGATAAATTTATTTGAAGGAATTTATTATATCTTTTTAAATCATCGGGATCATACCATACTTCATTTTGAATGGAATTTTTAACACGTTTCCATGCAAGATTTATATTCGATTCTGATATGATCAATTCAATCTGAGTTAATTGCTCATTTTGTTCTTTTCGTTTATCAGCATCTTCCTTGATTTTCAAAGCAGTTTTAGTCTTTGGAGTAAAGGTGAAACTATTTGGTGTAAATCCATTAATAGCTTTTATGTTTGCGCACAATCCTCCAAGGCTACATACAGCCTTATTATTATTATGGATATGTGGTTGTAATAGTTTTTTACAACCGAATGGCTTATATCTCTTCTTTTTAATATTTGATAAGTTTTTATGAGTTATATCAGGATTATAATCATCACATAATTTTAAAATACTCTCAAATTTTTCTCGACCTGATTTACCCAATTCATTCATAGAATAAGCCAGAACAAGTCTTTGAGCATGAGTTAAATACCCTGTTTCTTTTGCGGTTTTTTCCATACCAGAGAACATTTGACAATTATTAAATATTCTATCAACCTTTGAAGCTGATAGGGTTAATTCTGCAATCGTCTGTTCTGTTAATTCTAATCTTTTTATGTGCTCATGAACTGGTAATTCATCAAGAATAAATTCTTCTTGTAGGGATTCGATGTTATCTTCTGTTACTAAACCTTCACCCGTAGCAAAAGAATTGATTAACCAAAATTGCGACTCAAAAGAATAGTCTGATATTTCATAATCATCGTTGAGTAATTGACATCGATTACTTGTTTTTTTATGAATTCCGCATGGAAACTTGACAAAATTCCCAATCCCTTCTCCAACAGAATCTTGTGCTGGAAATAAATCAATATGAAAGTCATCAAACTCATTCTCTATTAAATTATCAATATCTCTTAAAATTCCTTTCATAACAATTCGGATTTTTGTAGCATCTATAAATCCATCACAAAAACCCCAAAGATGAATTCCCTTATTCCCAGAGAATTCTGGTAATAAACGAATACTGTAATGAGCAGCGCGATTCTGAATAAGTTTTGCCTTCTTTATTAATGATCCTTTATACCTATTGAAAATATCATTTAAGGAAAGGTTTTCTTTTTCAATTATTTTGTTAATGGCCTGCTTGTTTATATCCAAATCAAAGCAAAATGATTTAACCAAATTCCCATCTTTGAATTGATAGCTCCCAACCGTTTCTGATCCATGAAGATGTCTTTCAATCACTCGTGTTGATAGTTTCTCTTCTATTTTATAATAGTTTCCATTGTCTGCCTGTCTTGGGTAAATATCATCTCTAACAACTATCAGTTTTTTTAAGTTATGAGCGAGTTGGCGTTTAATTTGTTTTTCTTTTGAATTCATAATTTTAATATTCTATTTAAAA
>JACNLC010000066.1 GCA_014381725.1 Fidelibacterota bacterium
AAACTCAATTAACTTGGAATGCAACAGATAATACAGGTTTTAGTTCACATCATTTATATTTTTCAAGTGAAACAGGGCAAGAATTTGTATTGGTAGATTCGGTTGAAGATGTTTCAAGTTATTTGTGGACAGTTCCCAATGTAGCAACAGTAACAGCGAGGTTGAGTATTTTGTCTTATGATTTGGTTGGATTAACCGCAACAGATACAACAGATTATTTTACGATTGTTGATGGGATTCCACCTCAAATCACCGTTTTATCACCAACCACAGAAACAAGTATTTCTGAATATGACACTTTGACTATTACTTGGGAAGCCACTGATAATATAGAGATGGATTCAGTAGCGGTTTATTTTTCCAATGATAGTAATTTTATACTCCAAGGCAAAGTTCAGTATGAGGAAGCGTTTTCATTTGTTGTTCCATCTGGAGTAACAGATAATGCTCAAATCAAACTAATTGCACATGATATTTTCGGAAACACAGGAGAGGGATTGAGTGAGTTATTCTCAATTACTGATAATACTCCTCCAACAGTTGAAATGGTAACACCCGAAAATACTGTTTTAGGAACTGGAGATAGTTTTACGATAGAATGGTTAGCAACGGATAATGTTGCAGAATTAATGATTGATTTGGCATATTCTGTGGATAATGAAGATTTTATTGATATTGCAACCAATGAAGAAAATGATGGTGAATATGGTTGGATTGTCCCAAATGAACATACTAATAATTTAACAATTAGAGCAATAGCAACAGACCAAGTTGGTTTGGCAGATACATCACTTGTTGCTGGATTATCAATCATCATTATCTATCCAACAATTGTTCAGATACTGCCCGAAGACAATTTGTTATCACTTCGCGAGAGTAGGATTTCAATCCAATTTTCACAACCGATTGACTCAACCACAATCACAACAGAAAATATCCAGTTTGAATCAAAATATAGCGATGCAGTTGTTATAGAGTTAGATTACGAAAATTCTGAAAACACATTATATCTTCAATTTGTTAACGGTTTAGCATCTGCCGATTCTTTATTTATTGAAATTAATGGCAATAATCTAACAAATTTGTTTGGTTATCCATTAGATGCCAATAATGATGGCGAAGTTGGTGAGACGATAAATTTGAGTTATACAACTCAACTTCTTGCAGATTACGATACAACAAATGTAGTTGATTTCTATGACCTCAACCAGTTTGTTTCAGCGTGGGTTGAAAAAGATTATACTTATGAACTTGGTCCTGCGTTAGGAACTGTTCCAAATCTTATTCCGACTTATGATAATTCATTTGATATTGAAGATATGGCAACATTTATAAGAATGTGGAATTGGTCAGATGATTTTGCACATCCGCTTTTGAGTGCAGAAAGTATTGGTGAACCTGCTATTTTCTATTTTGAAGGAAATAAATTAATGATGGAATTAAAGGAAACAGATGATATATCAGCAATTCGATTTTCAGTTTCATCATCAGAATCTATTGAAACAGACAAGGAAATACTAAAACAAGATTTTGATATTGCACTGGAACGAGTATTTGAAGATGAGAATATTTCAGAAATCAATTTAGCCAAAACTATATTTGATAGAGAATTGTCAGATTTAATAATTTGTAGTATAACAGAAGTAAAAACATCGTGCATAATTGATGTTTCCTATGAGATACTTGGATTAAATGGAGTTTTGAGTAGTGGTGATGAATCCATTGATTACAATCCTATTCCTGATGAATTTTCTTTAAACAATGCATATCCAAATCCGTTTAACCCTACTACAACCATTAATTATGAGTTACCAACGGATGCTAATGTAACAATATCTGTTTACAATATAATGGGACAGCTTGTAACAGAGTTAGTAAGCAGTGGCAATATTCAGGTTGCTGGTTATCATCAAGTAACTTGGAATGCAGATAATCAACCAAGCGGATTATATTTTGTTAGAATGACAGCTGGTGATTATATTGGTACACAAAAAGTGTTATTGTTGAAGTAAGGAAAATATTATGCCAATTGATTTTGAAAGTCAGGTGATATAATCCCCTCGCAACTTTTTATAGACACCCGTAGCTATGGCTATTCAAATATTTTGATTTAAGAAGTTTAGACATTTAACTAATTATTTGCTTTATTAATAGTATTTGGAGTTCCATCTTATCAATTAACTTATAAAAAATATTTCAAAACATTCTGACTTTAATCTATTACAATGGCTGTAAATTCAATGCTAGTTTTCTGGGCATAATAGAATGTTTTGTCGTGCTATTATACAGAAACAAATAAACAGTGATTAATAATATAAAGAGTCAATAATGAACAACTTTGCAGAAACAAGCTTAAAAGCCGAAATTAAAAAAGCAATCAAAGAATTGAATTTTGAAAATATGACCCCAATTCAAGCTAAAACTATACCTCATTTACTTTCTTCAAATCAGGATGTTATAGCTTCAGCTGAAACTGGTACTGGTAAAACAGCGGCATTTGGATTACCGTTAATCCATTTAACAAATATCGAAGACAAAACACCACAAACTTTAATACTTTGTCCAACAAGAGAATTGTGCATTCAGATAGCAAGAGATTTAACCAACTATTCAAAATTCATCAAAGGATTAAATATCGTAGCTGTCTATGGTGGAGCCAGCATAGAAACTCAGATGAAGGCGTTGAGAAAAGGTGCACATATTGTCATCGGTACACCTGGTAGAACCAAAGACCTAATCAAACGGAAAAAGTTATTTGTCGGAAATGTAAAACGACTTGTACTTGATGAGGCAGATGAAATGTTGTCAATGGGATTTAAAGAAGATATTGATAAAATTTTATCTAAAACATCACAAGAAAGACAAACACTTCTTTTTTCCGCGACAATCTCAGGTAAAATTGTCGATATGAAAAAACAGTATCTGAACACACCTTTAGTAATTTCTGTAGCAAAAACAAACAAAGGTGCAGATAATGTTAAGCACATTTACTACATTGTTCAAGCAAAAGACAGATATGAAGTGCTAAAACGGATAGCGGATATAAATCCGAATATCTACGGGATAGTATTTTGTCGCACAAGAAGAGAAACAAAAGAAGTTACCAATAAACTTATACACGATGGTTATAATGCCGATGCGATTCATGGTGATTTATCCCAAGCACAGCGTGAAGAGGTAATGGGTAATTTTAGAAAACGCAGATTGCAAATGCTCGTTGCTACTGATGTTGCTGCACGAGGTTTGGATGTGCATAGTCTTACGCATGTTATTAACTATAATCTCCCTGATGATTCAGAAATTTATATTCATAGAAGTGGAAGAACTGGCAGAGCCGGGAAGAGTGGTATTTCAATTGCAATTACTCACACACGAGAAACAGGAAAAATTAAGGCAATTGAGAGAATATCTGGGATATCCTTTTCTAGAGAGTCTGTTCCCAGTGGCAAAGATATATGCAAGAAACAATTGTATGCATTAATAGATAAAATTGAAAAAGTTGAGGTTGATGAAACACAAATTGAACCATTCTTACCTGAAATCTACAATAAACTGGAATGGCTAGACAGGGAAAGACTTATCAGGCATTTTGTTTCAGCAGAATTTAACAGGTTTTTAGCATACTATAAGAATGCAAAAGATATAAATACTTCCGAGGAAAGAAGTAAATCTAAAAAAAGAACTAAAGAAGAACGAAGAAAAACCTCATTTGTGAATCTTTACATTAATATCGGAACTAAAAATAGATTAAATCCTGTTCGTTTAATGGGATTGATTAACAAAGCGTTGGGAACAAAAAAGGCGATTGTTGGCAAGATTAATATCCAAAAGACATTTTCATTTTTCGAAATCGAAGAAGATAAGATAAACCATCTTATTAAAGCTCTAAGAAAAGAAAATTACGACGGTATGCCTTTGCTTGTTGATATTTCAGAAGAAAAATCTGAAGGGTTATCATCGTCAAAACAAACATTTTCCAACAAGAGAAGAGAAAAAAAAGATAAACGACGCAAAGACCGAAATAGTCGCAATAAAACCAACAGTCATAGAAAATTAAGAAAAGGAAGAAATGAGAAAAAATAATTACAGAAATATCGCTATTATAGCACATGTTGATCACGGGAAAACAACTCTAGTTGATGGAATGTTGAAACAAAGCGGGACTTTCCATTCGAACCAAAAAGTAGAAGATCGTATTATGGATTCAATGGATCTTGAAAAGGAACGCGGAATAACAATTACTGCTAAAAACACAGCAATTCATTACAATAACATCAAGATTAATATAATGGATACTCCCGGGCACGCTGATTTTGGTGGTGAAGTGGAGCGGAGCATGAACCTTGTAGATGGGGCATTATTGCTTGTGGATTCTAGCGAGGGACCATTGCCACAAACTCGGTTTGTCCTTAAAAAGGCACTTGATAAGAATCTTCCTATTATTCTAGTTATCAATAAAATTGATAGATTTGATGCTCGAATTGATGAAGTAATCAACGAAGTTTATGATTTATTTATTGATTTAGAGGCAACAGATAAGCAAATTGAATTTCCAATTTTATATACAAATGCCAAGTTGGGAGTAGCACATAATAAACTCGGTGACGATTCAGATAATCTGAAACCATTATTGGATACTATTATAAGTAAAATTCCTGGACCAAAAGCTGACGATTCCAAAATTCCACAATTTCTTATTACAAGCTTGGACTATGATTCCTATGTTGGACAAGTTGCAATAGGACGTCTAAACAATGGTGTTTTGGAAATGAATAAAACATACGCTCTTTGTGGCAAAGATGGAATTGTGTATAATCAAAAGTTTTCTGCTTTATACACATTTAAAGGTCTGAAGAAAATTCAAGTAGAAAAACTGGAAGCAGGGGATATTATCGCTGTGGCTGGATTGGAAAACATCACAATTGGAGATACGATTTCTTCAAACGAAAATCCTGTGCCATTACCAAGGATTCAAATTGATGAACCAACTGTCTCGATGTTGTTTTATGTGAACAATAGCCCCTTCGCAGGGAAAGAAGGTAAATATCTTACAACGCGTCATATCAAGGATAGACTTCAAAAAGAAATGCTGAGTAATGTTTCCTTGAAAGTGATATCCACAGAGAGAACTGATGCATTTGAAGTCTGTGGAAGAGGTGAGCTTCAAATGGCAGTTTTGATTGAAACGATGCGTCGTGAGGGATATGAATTTATGGTGTCAAAACCAAGAGTGATTACCCACGAAAAAAATGGAAAAGTGATGGAACCGATGGAAAAAGTATTTTTGGATATTCCAGAGGATAAAGTTGGAATAATTACGGAAAAATTATCCGCTAGAAAAGGAAGAATGTTAAATTTGCAAAATCATGGACATGGTAGGGTATCTATGGAATTTTCAATTCCTTCTAGAGGATTGATTGGTTTTAGAAGTCAGTTTTTGACAGATACGCACGGTGCTGGGATTATGAATAAACTATTTGATGGCTTTGCTCCATGGTTTGGTAGGATTCCACAAAGAATTAGTGGTGCATTAATATCTGACAGAAATGGTTCGGTTACGACTTATGCAAGTATTGGCATGGCAGACCGTGGTGAATTGTTCGTAAGCATTGGCACAGAAGTATACGATGGAATGGTTATTGGTGAACGAAATCGTACTGATGATTTAACTGTCAACATTACGAGAGAGAAAAAGCTGACAAATATGCGTGCATCAAGTTCAGATAATACTGTAACACTCAGACCACCTAGACTGTTGTCTTTAGATCAATCAATCGAGTTTATTTCGGAAAATGAACTTGTTGAAGTTACACCAAAAAATATCCGATTACGAAAAATGGAATTAAATAAAAATGTCCGAGATTCACAACGCAGAAAAGAAAATATTTTAGAAAAGTAAAAAAGTAGAATTTTAATAAATATCAGGTTTCCCTACCCAAATAGCCGAAATCATTTGTCACTGGAGAGTAACTATTTTAGATTCATTTGGAACGCTTAAAAATACTATGTAAATTACACCTATGATAGAAAGAAGTAAAACTACAAATTTCTGGATAGAAAGCATTCCATTGTTCATACAACTATATCAAATTACACAATATTTATCCCAATTGAGAACTAACCATATATGTCGTATACACAGACGTTATGTGCCAATTTAAAGAACGACTATGAAACAACATACATCACCGATAATAATAAAAGACAAAACAATATCGACTCTTGAAAAAGTATCTTTGAGTTCAAAGGAATACAACGAAGATTGGATTCAAGATATATGTTATCGTAGTCCGAATTTATTACCTGTTGAAGAAATAGAACCCACTTTTGCTGGAATGATTCCAATTTGTAGAGAACTTACCATAGAATCAGGGTCAATTGACTTGGTTTATGTAAATGAATTTGGATTCGTAACAATTGGAGAATGTAAATTATGGAGAAATCCAGAAGCAAGAAGAAAAGTTGTTGGACAGATTTTGGATTATGCAAAGGACTTGGCAAAATGGGATTATTCAAAATTTGAAAAGGAATGCTTAAAAGCAAGAAAAGAAAACAAAAAAAGCCTTTTTGAGATTATTCAAGAATTCTACCCTGAAATTGAAGAAGCGAGTTTTATTGACAATTTGCAGAACAACTTAAAAATAGGTCGTTTTCTTCTAACAATAATTGGAGATGGAATTAGGGGAAATATGGAAGAACTTGCAAATTACATTCATCGGAATGGCAATTTAAATTTCACACTTGGACTTATTGAACTTCCTGTCTATAAAAACTCAATGAATGAAGAATTAATTGTTACCCCAAGAGTTTTAGCGAAAACAAAAGAAATTGAACGAATTGTATACCGGTTTGCTGAAAGTGAAAAGGAAGAAAGCAAAATAAAACAGCAAGAAAAAACTGTAAGTAAATCCGTTTCAGAAAAAGTGTTTTTTGAAAGACTGCAAAAATCAATTGGAATTGAAAAATCTGACACTTTTCAAAAATTTATTGATATTTTAAATTCGGAATTTAATATTACCGCAAAACTTGGGCGAGGGAAAAGACTTTCATTGAATTTAAAATCGGCAAATGACACATACAATTTTGCATCAATTCAAGAAAATGGTGAAGTCTGGTTTTATGGAATTGTTCCTAAAACAGAAGAGTTAGGCGACAAACAAATTGGAGTAGAATATTTAAATAATCTTGCCAAGATTGTAAATGGAAAATTTGATGACTCCTACAAGAAATGGCAATGGTGTGTTAAAAGAAATGAAAAGTTTATCAACATAACTGAATATTTACAAATCACAACAGAATGGATTAAATTGATTTCGGAAACGCTTGACAAAATTTATAGACTTGAAGAAAATGAATAAAAATCGGCACATAACAACTTATGAAAATATTTACATTCACATACAAATTACACAAATTAAATAACATATTTGTAAATGTTCTTTAAAATAACCCAAAAATAAATAAAAACATTATGTCCGATATTCAAGGATTGCTGTAATTTCAGATATTGATTAAAGATAAATTCACAACATTTGAAGGTGATTCGGAATATATGAACAAAATTATTGGTATAAGACGAGAAGATAAAAACGAATGGGAACGGCGCGTTTCCTTGATTCCTGAGCATATACGAGAACTCAAAGATAAATTTGACATACACACTATCATCCAACCATCTGAAATCCGTATTTTTCAAAAGGACGAATTTCAAGATAATCTGGCAGAGGTCAATGAAGATTTATCATCTGCCAATCCGATTTTTGCAGTAAAAGAAATCCCTATCAAACTGTTGGAGGAAAATAAAACTTATATTTTTTTCTCACATACAATAAAAGGGCAGGATTACAATATGCCACTTCTAAAACGGATGATGGATTTAAAATGCAATTTAATTGATTATGAACGAATCGTAAACGAGAAAAATCAACGATTGATTTTCTTTGGAAAATTTGCAGGTTTGGCTGGGATGATAGAAACGCTCGTTTCTTATGCAGAAAAATTAAAGAAATCTGGTTTTGATACTCCACTGAGCAAAATTAAACAAGCTTACGAATATAAATCACTTGATGACGCAAAAACTCAAATTGTTGAAATTGGAAATGAAATATCTGAATCTGGGTTACCACCTGAAATTGGTCCCATTGTTGTTGGTTTCGCAGGTTATGGAAATGTTTCTCAAGGTGCTCAGGAAATTTACGATTTACTTCCAAATATAGAAATATCTCCATCACAATTATTGAATAATAACCTCGAAAATGATAAATTATATAAAGTCGTGTTCAAAGAAGAGGATATGATGCAACCTCTTGAGGGTGAGTTTGTTCTGCAGAATTATTACAATCACCCTGAAAAATATACATCAATTTTTGAAAATTATTTACCAAAAATGCAAGTCTTGGTAAATTGTATTTATTGGACAGAAGACTATCCACGACTTATTACAAAAGAATATCTTCATAAAAATGCTGACTCACTAAATTTATCAGTTATTGGAGATATTAGTTGCGACATTGGTGGCTCAGTTGAAATTACAAATAAAGCTACATATCCAGATAATCCGTGTTTTACTTACAATCCTTCAACAAAAGAATTTAATGATGGTTCAAATTTAGATGGAGTTACTGTAATGGCGGTTGACAATCTCCCTTGCGAATTTTCCGCAGAAGCATCAACTGAATTTTCTGATGTTCTGAAAAACTATGTCAATGACATCATCATTGCAGATTTCAATAAAGATTATGAAGAATTATCGTTACCACATCCAATAAAAAAAGCGTTAATTCTTCATAAAGGACAACTAACAAAAGAATATAAATACATTAACGAATTCATAAAAACGGAGTAAAAAATGAAAAACATATTAGTTTTAGGTGCGGGATTAGTGAGTAAACCGGGAGTAACTTATCTCTTAAATCAAGAGAATCTGTTCGTAACGGTTGCATCTCGTACAGTGAGTAAAGCTGAAAAACTCGTTGAGGGATTTTCTAATGGTAAAGCGATTGAACTCAATGTAAGCGATGAAAACAAACTTGCTGAACTGATTAAGGAAAACGATATCATTATCAGTTTACTTCCTTGGGTTCATCATCTAAAAGTTGCAAATCTTTGTGTCGATTTGAATAAGCATTTGGCAACAACATCCTATGTCAGTGAAGATATGCAGAAATTGGATGAGATAACCAAAAGCAAAGGTTTGACTTTCCTAAATGAAATTGGCGTTGACCCAGGCATTGACCATATGTCTGCAATGCAGATTATCGATGAAGTTCACGACGAAGGCGGGAAAGTGCTTCATTTTTATTCATTCTGTGGTGGTTTACCTGCACCAGAAGATAATGATAATCCTTTTGGATATAAATTTTCTTGGAGTCCGAAAGGTGTGGTTTTGGCTTCAAGAAATTCAGCAAAATTCCTTGAAAATGATAAAGTCGTAGATATCATCGGTGAAAATCTTTTCTTAAATAGCAGGGAAGAGGATGTTGAGGGTTTAGGGCGATATGAAGTCTATCCCAACCGCGATTCTTTGCCATATAAAGATTTATACGGCTTAAAAGATGCTCATACCGTTATGCGTGGAACTTATAGAAATTTAGGTTGGTGCCAGACGCTGAAGAAAATTGTAGATTTGGGATTAGTTGATGATTCTCCTGTTGATGGTTTACAAGATAACACTTTCAAACAGATGATTGCTGAACTCATCGGCGTTAATGAGAATGAAGATGTAAAAGCCAAAACTGCAGAGAAATTAGAACTTGAAGTAAACTCTGATGTTATCAATCGATTCGAATGGTTAGGACTTTTCAGCGATGAAAAAGTAACAGACAGAGACAATCGTTTGGATGTTTTAAGCGATAGATTGCAGGAAAAGTTATATTTCAAAGATGATGAAAAGGATATGATTATTCTTCAACATAAATTTATTGTTGAAAATAAAGACGGTTCACAGGATAAAATTACATCAACTTTGATAGATTTTGGAATTCCTCACGGTGATTCTTCAATGGCTCGGACAGTGAGTTTACCTTTAGCTATTGGTGTTAAACTAATGGCTGATGAGTCAATTACCAAAACTGGAGTTTTAATTCCATTAACTGCAGATATTTATGAACCTGTTTTAGCAGAACTTGAAAAACTTGATATTAAAATGGTTGAGAAGAGAACGAAATTGAAATAAGTTATTTTATTTTATAAAAGAAAAGGGAGATTTATTGTCTCCCTTTTTTATTTTACACTAAATTCAATAAATAACTCTTTGAGAAGTTTATCAATGTCTTCAATCGTTTTTGTAACCATGAACTTTTTACGCCAATCTGATGCACCTGCAAATCCTTTTAAATACCAATTCAAATGTTTCTTAGTGAGATTGACACATACTTTTTCATATTTATGGCTTTTCAATAATTCAAAGTGTCGTCTGCACATTTGAATTCTGTCAGACAATGTTGGTGGTGTATCAGTTTTTCCAGTCAATTTATTTTTTATTGATCTAAATATCCAAGGATTACCAAGCGATCCACGAGCAATCATTATTGCATCACATCCTGTTTCGTTGAACATTCTCATCGCATCATCGGCATTTTGAATATCTCCATTTCCAATAATAGGTATTTGAACAGAATCTTTCATTTCTTTTATGAGTGACCAATCCGCAAAACCTGTATATTGTTGTTTCATAGTTCTCGGATGTAGAGTAATTGCACTAACTCCTATTTTCTCAAGTCTGATTGCGGCTTCTGTTGATACAATTGAATTTTTATCAATACCTGAACGCATTTTTACAGTTATTGGAATCTCTGGAACTGCATCTAACACTGCAGATGTAATTTCTTGCATCACATCAAGATCTTTTAAAGCACCTGATCCAGCTCCTCGTTTTGTAACTTTAGGAACAGGACATCCAAAATTTATATCAATTATGTCGGGTTGTAAACGGTCGTATAGCATTTTTGCAGATTCTCCAACAACAACATGATCATCGCCAAACACTTGAATTCCAATTGGTCGCTCGGAGTCAGTAAACGAAGCTAAATCGAAGGTTTTTTGGTTTTCTCGGATTATTCCATTAGAACTCACAAATTCTGTATAGACAACTCCGGCTCCCATTTCTCTTGCAATTACACGATAGGAATGGTCTGTAACTCCTGCCATCGGAGCGAGAAAAATCGGATTATCTAATTCTAGTTTCCCAATTTTTAAATTATTATTCACTTCGATGTTTTTTTGAGCCAACATACATTTCGTATTTTAATAAACGGCAATCAATATTTCCATTTTTAAGTGGAATACGAGCTGTAGTTTTCAGTCCGATATTTTTCGCAAGTTCAAGATTTCCAGTAAACACACTAGCATTAAAACCACTACATTTTTGTTTGAAGGTGTCTCCAATCAACTTGTAAAGTTCTACAAGATCAGTTTCTTCGCCAATCCGTTCACCGTAAGGAGGATTAGTAATGATCAGTCCATTGTTAGTTTTTGGATCAAATCTTGAGAAATTTCGTACTTTCCAATTTACTTGATTATCAACACCGGCTACACTTGAATTATGTTTAGCCATCGCAATTGAAGCTAAACTAACATCAGAACCATAAATATCGATACACTCATTTAGTTTTGAAGTATTTGCCTTTTCAACTAAATCATTCCACAGTTTTTCATCAAATCCAATCCAGTGCTGAAAACCGAACGATTTTCTAAAAAGCCCAGGTGCTGTATTCGTTGCAAGTAAAGCAGCTTCAATGCAAAATGTACCTGATCCACACATTGGATCATAAAACTGTTGTTCGGATGAATTCCAATCGGATAAAAAGATAATTCCTGCTGAGAGTGATTCGTTTAAAGATGCTTTGTGCATTTTTCTTCGATAACCTCGTTTATGAAGAGGAATTCCTGAACTATCCAAATATATTGTAGCGATATTATCTTTCAAGTATAGATTAATTTTAACATCTGGATTTGAGACATCAACGCTTGGTCGTCGTCCTTTTCTTTCTCGAATGGAATCAACAATTGCGTCTTTAACCCTCAAAGATGCATAATGTGAGTGATTAAGTTCGGAATTAGTAACGAAAGAATCGACTGCGAAAGTCATTTGAGGTGTCAAAATATCAATCCAATTGTATTTATGAACATTGTCATATAAGTCTTGTTGAGTAGATATACTGAATTGCTCGAGTTTAACTAAAAGGCGCATTCCTGTTCTACTCCACAAATTCACTCGGTAGATATCATTCAAATCACCTTCGAATAAAACACCCCCAACTGTTTCATTAGTATCTGAAATTCCCAAATGTTTGAGTTCTTTTGCGCAAACACTCTCTAAACCTTTTACACACGATAAAAATAGATTATACATTGGTGATATATTACGAGTAATATCAATTGCTAACGAAAGAAAATTAATAGAAATCAAACATATTGTATTTACTATAAGATTGTGTAATTTTAGCACCTAATTAGGAGATTAATTTTGGATATTTTATTTGCACAAGACGGTACAGCTGGTTCTGGAATGAGTTTTTTGTTTCCAATGATGATTGTTTTCGTAATTTTCTATTTTTTATTGATACGACCTCAATCGAAACAACGGAAAGCACATGCTAAGCAACTTCAGGAACTTAAAAAGGGAGATAAAATTTTGACTCGTGGTGGAATCTACGGAAAAATAGTCGGAATCAAAGGAAAAGAAAATAATATTGTTCTTATTGATACAGGCGATAACAACAAGCTGTCTGTAGCTAGGTCATACATTGCCGGACTTGCAGAAACAGCACCAACCGAACCAGAAACTAGCTGATGGCTTTACTTCCCCTACAAAAATACGGATCGTCCCTATTAAGAAGGAAAACTAAAGAAGTAATAGAATTTTCTAATTTACAACCTTTATTAAATGATATGTTGGAAACGATGTACCAAGAAGAAGGTATTGGATTAGCTGCAAATCAAGTTGGTATTAATCAAAGCTTGTTTGTAGTAGATGTAAGCAATATAGAAGATGAAACTGACACAAAACCGAGAATCTTTATTAATCCTAAAATTATTGATAGAGAAGGATCTGTTGATATAGAAGAAGGTTGCTTGAGTGTTCCTGAAATTCGTGCAGTAATAACTAGAGCCGAAAATATAACTATCGAATATTTGGATGTTAAACAGAAAAAACAAACAGATCAGTATTCTGGAATGTTAGCTAGAGTAATC
Organism: Fidelibacterota bacterium; assembly: GCA_014381725.1. Lineage (GTDB taxonomy): Bacteria > Fidelibacterota > Marinisomatia > SCGC-AAA003-L08 > JACNLC01 > JACNLC01. The sequence goes on from JACNLC010000066.1 coordinate 13,195, forward strand.
CAACACGAATATGATCATTTACAAGGGAAATATTTTACAGATTATTTATCTCTTACAAAAAAATCAATGATTCAAAAACGCTTAGTAGAAATATTACAAAAAGGAATTCCGTCCAAAAGTATAACAATTAAGTGAAAATTGTACATAGTTCATAAAATAAATAATAAAATGTTTAAAACGAAAACTATCGGAAGTTTGTCGATATGAGGGTGGTCTTTATGGGAACATCTGATTTTGCAATTCCATCTTTGGAAGCACTGGATAAATCGAAGCATCAAGTAGTAGCAGTAGTAACTGTTCCAGATAAACGAGCTGGAAGAGGGCGAAAATTAACGCCATCTCATATTAATAATTCTGCAATGAATTTTGAGTATCCAATTTTCCAACCAGAAGACTTAAGTAACCCAACATTTATTGAAAATATTAAGGATTGTTATGCAGACCTTTTTGTTGTAGTTGCTTTTCGAATATTACCTAAAATTCTGTTTTCGATTCCTAAATATGGCTCAATTAATATGCACCCTTCTTTATTACCACAATACCGTGGTGCAGCTCCAATTCAAAGAGCAATTATGAATGGTGAAACTAAAACTGGAATAACTACATTCCAAATATCAAAAAAAGTTGATGCTGGAAATATTCTTCTACAGAAAGAATACCCAATATCAATAAATGATACAACTGGAAATTTATGGAAACGATTTTCAGTTGAGGGTGCTAAAATGATAGTCGAAACCTTAGATAGAATTGAAGCAAAAGAAATTTCAGAAATTATTCAAATTACAAATACATCACTTAAAGCTCCAAAAATTCAAAAAGAAGATTGTCAAATAGATTGGAAAGATAATGCAACAGTCATACATAATAAAATTCGAGCATTAGATCCTAAACCAGGAGCTTATACATTACTAAATGGAAATAAAGTGAAATTATTTCAATCTATATCATTAACAAATAATAATTTTAAAGAAGAACTTCAATTAAAACCAGGTGAAATCAAATGTTACAATGAACATTTATTAATTGGAACTGGTGATGGAATTGTAAAAATAGAAGAAATTCAATTTGAAGGAAAAAGAAGACTTACTTTGAGAGAATTTCTCTTAGGGTATAGCAAAATAGGAGGAGAAACTTTTGATAACAAGTAAAAGACATTTGCCTGCAAGACGCTTAGCATGGGAAGTAATTCGCGTGGCAAAAAGAAAAGATCGTCAACTATTAGACATTTTAGCAGAACATTTGAGAAATATGGATTTTGATGATGAAGATAAATGGTTTATAAGAGAGTTAGTTCAAGGTACAGTTAGAATGAAAGGTCGTTTGGATTGGGAACTTTCTCAAGTTTTCACTGGAGATTATGAAGAGATGAATGATAATCTGAAAGTGTTACTCAGACTAGGAGCTTACCAGCTTCGCTTTATGGATGGAGTTCCAGATTATGCATCTGTTGCTACTTCAGTTCATTTGGCTAAATCTATACATCCAAATGCAGCTAAACTTGCTAATGCATTATTGAGAACATTTATAGATTATAAAATATCTGTTCCAGATAAAGATTCAACTATTATTTCTTGGTCACAGTATTTGAGCCATCCTGTATGGTTGATGAGTAAGTGGACAGAACAGTGGTCGCTTGATAAAGCTAAAGAAATAGCTGAATGGAATAATAAAGTACCTGATGTTTGGTTTAGATTAAATAGTTTGGAAATGTCCATTAAGGATTTAAAAAAATATTTAGATGAACACGATTATGAGTATGAATTTTATAAACATAATGACCTATACTTTAAAGTAAATCATACTTCAAAATTATATAGTAGTGAGTTATACGATCTTGGTAATATTGGAGTTCAAGATCCTTCAGCAGGCTTTGTAGTTGATTTACTTGCACCTGAAAAAGATGAAACGATAATTGATGGATGTGCAGCTCCAGGTAACAAAACAGCTTATATCGCTGAAAAAATGGAAAATACAGGAAAAATATTAGCTTATGATTCAAATAAACATAGATTAAAAAGACTAGTTAAACAAATTACTAGGTTAAATGTTACAAATGTAGAAGCAGAAATTAGAGATTTAACTTATTCAGAACTTCCTAAAGCGGACAAAGTCCTGTTAGATGTACCAAGTGCTGGTACCGGTGTTCTAGGAAAAAGAGTAGATGTAAGATGGAGAAAAAGTATCGATGATATTTACGAATCTTCAATATTACAAAGAAAATTATTATGGAATGCTACTAAATATGTAAAGCACGGTGGAGTTTTAGTTTATAGTACTAATTCACTGGAAAATGAAGAAAACTGGATGGTCATAGATGCTTTTCTAAAAAATCAGCCAGAATATAAAATTGAAAAGGCAGATAAATTTGTACCAAAGAAATTTGTCAACAAAGATGGTGCATTAGAAATTTATTCTCCTAAACATAATATTGATGGTTGTTACGCAATTAGATTAAGGAGAGATTGATCAAAACTCTGTTTAAATATCTTGTTGCTTCTACCGTATTAGTTCTGCTGGGGCTTTTTCTTTTTGAATTGGTTGTGTTACCAATCTATGTAGGATATAATAACGAACATTATCTCCCAGATTTACGAGGGAAATATAAGGATTATGCAACAAAAGAACTTGAATATCTTGGTTTTGTAGTAGATCCCATTGATAAGCAATTTTCAGATGATCATATCCCAGGTACAGTTATTAATATGTCTCCAAGAGCATTTACAAAAGTCAAAGAAGGTAGAATCATAAAATTGACAATTGCATCCCACAGAAAAGATGTTTTCATTATCGACTTTATTGATATGACACTTAGAAATGCAAAGTTGGAATTAGAAAGATTAGGACTTGAATTGGATACAGTAATGTATGAGTTTAACATTGATTATGAAGAAGATAAAATCACATATCAATCACCTAAACCTCCACATTTAGTAAGGCCCGGAACAAAAGTAGTTTTTATGGTCAGCAAAGGAAATCCACCAGATTATTATAAAGTACCAGATTTAGTAAATTTAAGTCTAAAACGGGCAGAGCAACTTCTTAACCAAGCAGGATTACATCTTGGAGACATAGAGTATGAATATCAACCATCGTATATTTCAAATACCGTTTTAGAACAAAACCTGACTGCTGGGATGCGTGTATCCTTCCCAACACGAGTAAATTTAACAATAAGTACTGATAAAAAGGATTTTTGATGAAACGAATAATTTCACCATCACTTTTAGCAGCTGATTTTTCTCGATTAAATGAACAAATATCTAAGGCGGAAAATGCTGGAGCAACACGATTTCACTTGGATGTGATGGATGGTCATTTTGTACCAAATATTACATTTGGACCGTTTATAGTTGAAGCTATCAGAAAACTAACAAATAAGCATCTCGAAACTCATTTGATGATAACACATCCTCATAAATATTTAGACGATTTCATAAATGCTGGATCTAATACTGTTATTATACATTTTGAAGCAAGTGAAGATATTTCGAGGGATATTTTGCACATTAAGAATAGTGGAGTTAAAGCTGGTTTAGCTTTTAATCCTGACACTCCTGTAGAAGAAATATATCCATATATCGACGACCTTGATTACATTTTGGTAATGTCTGTATTTCCAGGATTTGGCGGACAGAAATTTATTGATTCTACTTTGGATTATATGAATAAGTTGGCATCTAGAGATAAAAGAAAATATCTCATTGGAGTAGATGGAGGTGTGAATCTTAAAACAATCAATAAAATTTATGAAACTGGAATTGATGTTACAATTGTTGGAAGTGGATTATATTCAACTGAGGATATTACAAAACGATTTGCGGAATTGATGAGTGCTTAGCTTTTCTTACAATCGCGAAATTAAACGAAAATTATTTCATTTGTCGTCTTCAGTAATAGGAATATCATTACTTCTAGTAGGCAAAAGCATTGTACTACCAATAACTATTCTACTTACATTCATTGTGTTGTTCTTTGACATCATTAGAAACCGTAATACAATAATAAAAGATTTATATAACAAATTGTTTCAAATAATGACTCGTCCTCAAGAGTCAAATAATTTAACAGGTGCGTCTTGGTTGTTATTCGGAGCAAGCATTACAATGTTACTTTTTGACGAATTACCTTCTGCTACAGGTTTGCTATTTTTGAGCATTGGAGATTCAGTCGCTGCATTATTTGGACGGAAGTATGGGAAAACTAAAATTGGACACAAATCTTTAGAAGGTAGTATTGCATTTTTCATTTCCTGTGTAATTATTTCCCTCTTTATTCCAGGACTTAACATTTGGGTAGGAGTTATTTCTGCTAGTGTTGCAACAGTCGTTGAACTTGTAGGAATTTTCAAACTTAATGATAATTTCACTATTCCAATTGTAACTGCATTATTTGTTCAAATCTTTGGAGGTTTATTTTGAGTTTTTTGTCTCCTTTTTTCATGTGGTTGATTCCACTTGTTAGTATTCCTTTAATAATACACATTTTAAGTAGAAGAAAAATTAAAATTATAGAGTTTAGCTCTATACAGTTTTTGAAAAAGATGGAGCACGAATCCATTAGAAAATTACAGATTATTCAGATTCTACTTTTGATTATTAGAACGTTGATGATTCTGTGTATAGTGCTTATGATTTCTCGTCCAGTTTACAAAGGAATATTCTCGAATTGGGTTAATGATCCTTCATCTACATATTCTGCAATAATAATTGACGATACATTCTCTAATAATGGGGTATATGATTTCATTACTCGCGAAGAAATTACCAAAAAAGTTTTAGACTCTGTTTTGTCAAATATTGAAGATGATTCACAAATATCAATTTCATCATTAAGCAAAGGTGAGATTTATAATGGATTCAAATCTACCATACCAAAGATATCTAAATTTGTATCAACTGGATATTCAGATGGATCATTTTCTAAAGTGTTTTCAGATATTACTAAAAATCTGCAAAAAGAATATGCTAACAAAGAGCTATTTATTATTTCTGACGCACAACAATCAAATTATCAAACAATTCAGAATGCACTCTCTTTTGAAGAATGGAATGTTTATTATTACAAATTCCAAGATATTCAAGCGAATTTGAGCATTGTTGAAGTTGAAGTCGTAAATGATATTCCTTTAATAAATTCTCCAATTGATATTGAAGTTACTGTCACCAATAATGGATTTGATGATGTTGAAAATGCTCTTCTCCAGTTAATTGTGGAGGACATTAATGTAGGACAACAAATAATTTCATTAAAGGAGGGTAAGACTGGTAAATTTAAGTTTACAACAGCATTTTCTTATCCAGGATTATTTAGAGGAATTGCAGAAATATCAAAAGATAGTAGGGTAGAAGATAACAAGTATTATTTTCATGTTCGCCTTCCGGAAAAGCTCAATATTAGTATTATTGGCGAACAAATTGAAAATTTATTGTTCGTGAAAACACCCTTAAATACTCTAAATCAAGATTCAACCTTGTTAAATATTCAATTGTTTTCTCGTGCAAATTTGGGAAGTGTTGATTTACGGAATCAAGATGTAGTGATCATAAACGGTTTAAAAAATATTCCAAAACAATTATCAAACAAAATAAAAAGTTTCTTGAATCGTGATGGACACCTAATTTTGTTTCCAGACAAAGATGAAACTACTTTAATGAATCTCGAATTTTTTGGAATTAAGAATAATCCTAACTCCAAAATTGAATATTATAATAATGAGTTTCAATTATTAGACCAAAGTTCAATAAATATCAATTCTATTAAATCTTTGTTTAACCAAAGTGAATTATTTCCAGTAAAAATATTCAAGTATTTACCTTTACAGGATAAAAATAATCACCAATTACAATTAAAAAACAGAGATGGGATTTGGAATAGATACTTTACTGAAAATGGAACGGTTGATTTGTTTGGAATTGCATTAGATTTGGAATGGACTAATTTCCCGTTGCGAGGTGCATATATTCCATTTTGGCATACTTTAATATATTCTACTTTGTCAAATGTTACTAAAAATAGGATTTATGTTGGTGAATCTTGGACTACTCAAATTCCATATTATATCTCAAGAAACAGTAATATTTATTATGTTTCAGCATCAAATGATAGATATATTCTAAGTGTTGATTCTAATTACGATATCTCTACAAGGAGAATAGAGTCTGTTGGTTTTCATCAGATTAAATCAGATGATACAGTAATTTTTGAAACAGCTGTGAACATTCATAAAAGTGAAGTAAAATCGTTTGTGATGTCAAACGATGAAATTTCTAATTATTTTAATAATAATGTTATAATTACATCCAATCAAGATGAATTTTCTAAATTAATTAAATCAGGAAGACTTGGTGTTGAACTTTGGAGATGGTTCTTGATTGCACTTTGTATATTAGTGGTTTTCGAAATGGTGTTATCAAATTTAAAACAATATAAGAATGGCTAATAATCCAGAAAAAGCAATATTAATAGGTTTAATCCTTCAAGATAACACTAACTTTGAAATTGATGAACAGTTAGATGAACTAGAATTGCTTGCAGAAACAGCTGGTGCAACTACAGTCAGCAGAATCGTTCAACAACGCACAAAGATTGAACCTGCAACTTATATTGGAAAAGGCAAGATTAATTCAGTTATTTCTCAAGCAAAAGAACTCGATTGCAAGTTATTAGTCTTTAACGATGAAATTTCCCCAACTCAAATTAAAAATGTCCAAAATCTTGCTGGGGAGGATTTGAAAATATTGGATCGAACAGGTCTAATATTAGATATTTTCAGGAAGCATGCAAAAACTAGAGAAGCAAAAACTCAAGTGGAACTTGCACATCTAAATTACATGTTGCCTCGTTTAACAAGGCAATGGACGCATCTTGAAAGGCAAATGGGTGGAATTGGTACTACTGGAGGACCAGGTGAGAAACAAATTGAAATTGATAGGCGTTTGATAAGAAACCAAATTTCAAAGCTGAAAAAAGATTTAGAAAAAATTGAAAGACAGAGAGATACACAAAGCGAAAATAGAAAAAGCGCTTTTAATATATCCTTAGTTGGATATACTAATGCAGGAAAGTCCACTCTAATGAATGCACTTACTAATGCTGATGTTTATGTTGAGGATCAACTTTTCGCTACGCTTGATACGACTACACGAAAAATGATATTTGATTCGCAGAAAAATACAAATATACTTTTGAGCGATACTGTTGGACTAATACGGAAACTTCCGCATGATTTAGTAGCATCTTTTAGATCAACATTATCAGAAGTAAGCAAAGCAGATTTTATACTAAAAGTATTGGACGCATCATCTCCGACAATAAAAGATCATCTAGAGACAATAGATAGCGTGTTAATTTCTTTGAATTCAGATCAAATTCCTTCACAAATTGTATTAAATAAAGTAGATATGATTCAAGAGCCGGGACTCATAAATGGTTTAAAAAAACGATTTCCAAAGGCAATTCTGATTTCAGCAAGGAAACATCTAAAATTAGACCAATTACAAGGTTGTATTTCGAATGAATTCCATAAGAAACTAAAAAAGTACACATTCCATCTTGCATATTCTCAATGTGGAATATTGGATAAGATTTATTCCTCGTTTGAAGTTTTATCAAGAGAAGATAATGAAGAGAATATTAGTATTACTGTTTTTGGTAGGGAAGCAATTATAAACTCTATTTTAGCAAAACTGTAGTATAAAAAAGAATCCGCAAGAAGCATAGGTTCAGAAATCTTTGTTTCTGTTAATGTGGGAATTCGTCCTAAAATCGCAAGTTTCCTTCATCCCAATAAATTGAGAAAGGCCTGCTTTTGAAATCAGTAAATCAAAAACCCTCTAATGTAATTTGAAAGTTCTGAACTTATAAACTTCTCACGGATATTTTCAAAATTCTTGTATTAAATTTAGAGACTTCAGCAATTTAAAACATAGTTATTTATGGGATATTTTGGCTGTAATTACTTTATTTTGCTAAATATTTCATTTAACACAATTTTTGCACTAGGAGCCATTTCAAAGAAATTGTCCAACTTCTCGCAGGAATAATCTGAACAATGTGCACAATTGACAACACCATTCTCCTTCGCGCATTTCCGGATTTCACAGACATTACAATGGTTGAATACGCATCCATCTGACAAGCATCCTTCACAGTTAATATCATCTTTTGTGATTTCAGCATTATATTCTTTTGCCCAAATATTTGCAACTTTTTCTTTCTCAGAATCATCGTTGTTTGTTGTAGCAATATATGCTGGGCATTCACTACAAATGATTCCACAATAAGAGATTATTTTACCCATAATGATCCTCTTTGTTTTCTATTTTTGAATTCAACTAATCTATTGTTTCCCACATATACCATATTGCCGGAGTGCAATATGGACTCCATAATTTACGGATATTTTCGAAATTTAGTTTTTTTGGTTCTAAATTGTAATTATTGGATATTGCTTTTTGAATTCCTAAATCATCTAGCGGAAAAACATTTGGTCGCCCTAAAGAGAAAATTAGAAACATTTCAGCAGTCCAACTACCGATTCCTTTGACTTGAATCAAATGTTGAATAATTTCTTCGTCAGACATCAACATAAATTTGTCAGGAGTAATAGTTCCATCTGAAAATTTAACAGAACAATCCTTGATATATCTGAGTTTTTGTTTTGAGAGTCCAACTTTTCTATAATTTTCATCAGATATTCGCAACACTTGTTTTGGTGTTGGAAAAGACTTATTTGAAAATAGCGAGCGAAATCGTCCTAAAATTGTCCGTGCCGCTTTCATAGATAACTGCTGGTGAATGATAGATTCAATTAAAATATCGAATGCATTTGGATTGAGTTTGATTGTGCATTTACCTACTTTGTCAATGATATCTGATAAGACTGAATCTCGTTCTTTTAGAATTTGTATTTCTTTTTCAAACATTTGCCTGTTTTACCATTTTAATATGGGGGAGACCATCTTCCTTAAATTCTTCTCCAATTGCTATAAAGTCCAATTTTTCATAAAATCTAATTAAATAAGTTTGTGCGTGTAGATAAACGCTATTTGGATTTTGTTGTTGAGCAAACTTAATAAGATACTTCACTATGAATTTCCCATAACCTCTTTTTCGATATGGTATTAGGAGAGCAATGCGTTCTAATTTAATTGCATTATTCAAATTTCTGCATCTTGCACAACCAATTGGAATTTTGTTTTGAAAAACAATAAAATGATCAGCGATAGATTCAAATTCATCATATTCAATTTCTTCAGAAACTCGTTGCTCATCGCAAAATACTTGCTTACGAATTTTGAAAACTTCCATCAGTTCTTCTTCATTTTCAACTTTGCGGATGACTAATGACTTGTTCATCTATTTCTTAAATTCTCCGATGTTATTTCATCAACAAATTGAACGGAATACAAATTATAGTATTTCCCTTTTTGCCTTAGTAATTCGTCGTGATCTCCCTCTTCGACAATTTTGCCATTTTGGATGACTAAAATTCTATCAGCATTTCTAATAGTAGAAAGTCTATGAGCAATTATAAAACTGGTTCTATTTACAACAACTGTTTGAATTGCTTGTTGTATCAAATGCTCAGTTTCAGTATCTACGGACGATGTTGCTTCATCCATTATCAAGATAGCAGGATTAGCAAGTAATGCTCGTGCAAGGGATAATAATTGCTTCTGGCCGGTGCTTAAATTGGTTCCACCTTCTTCAATTATAGTTTGATATCCTAGTTCTAAATCTTCGATAAACTGATGGCTATGAGCTAATTTCGATGCGGAAATAGCTTCATCATCACTCGCATTCAAATTTCCATAACGAATATTTTCTATTATTGTTCCACTGAACAGATGAGGTTCTTGCAAAACTACTCCAAGATTGGATTGAATCCATTGTAGCGGGAGTTTAGTATAATCAATTCCATCTACAAGAATTTTACCTGAAGTTGGCTCATAAAATCTTCCAACTAAGTTAGCTATTGTGGTTTTCCCGCCACCTGTATCGCCGACAAATGCGATGGTTTCCCCGGCTTTCACTTTCAAATTGAAATTAGCCAAAACCTCTTGTCCATTCTTGTATTTGAATCCAACATCCTCAAATTCTACTTCTCCGTTGACTTTAAGTGGGTGTTCTTTTATTGAATCTAAATTGTCAACAATTTCTGGTTGAGTTTCGATGAGAGTCATAATTCTTTCTGCAGATGCTTGAGCATTTTGTAATTCTGCAAATATGTGAGCCAATTCTCTTATAGGAATGAAAAAGAAATCTGCATAAGCGATAAACATTACCAAAGTTCCATAAGATAAAACTCCCATTACAACTCCATTTCCACCAGCCCAAAGCGCCAGAGCACACCCAACAATTGAGCCCGTTAGAACTATAGGTAAAAACAGGGCAGACTGCACTGCTGCACGGTATGAAGACTGGAACATTGTAGTCGTTAAATTACTAAAATCTTTATAATTCGCATCTTCTCTAACCAACGATTTTGTAGTGATTGCTCCCATAATACCTTCGTTGAATGACGCTGTAATTTTAGAGTTTGTTTTTCGGACTGTACGGTAACTTTTAAGAATTCTGACTTGAAACTTTCCACTAATCCAAGCGAGAATTGGAGTTACAGATAAAACTACTAAAGCTAACTTCCAGTTCACAATGAACATTGCAATTGCAATTCCAAACATTAGAGTAAATCCCCAGACGAAGTCAACTAAACCCCAAGCTATTATGTTGGAGAGTTTAGTAGTATCTGAAGTCATTCTTGCCATCAACCACCCAACTGGAGTTTTGTCGAAGTATGAAAAAGATAAATCTTGTAATTTGGAGAACGCAGAATTTCTAATAGCATAACTTACTCCGGTTTCTACTTTTCCAGCCATCACAATAAAGAAAAATACATTAAAAGACTGAAGGAGAATAATTGATAGAAACAAGATTGCAAATGGTACAATGCGATTCATTTCACCAGTTGCTACTATGTTATCTATAACATATCGAGTTAGCATTGGCATTACGATATCCACTCCAGCAACGCTCATCATCGCTAGTGCAAGATAAACCATAAATTTTCTATAAGGAATAGCAAATTTTAGGATTTTCTTCCAAACCGCAAAATCAAATCGCTTTGTATATTCTGTTTCTTTTTGTGCTTTTTCTTTCATTTAATTCTTCTAAAATGGATAATGAGTACCGGTCTTACTTCCACTATTATTTTATCACTCCAGTTTGCATTTCCCAAATTCGTTTATAAATTCCATCTTGCAAAATCAACTCTGAGTGTTTTCCAATTTGAGTTATTTCGCCCTTGTCAAGAACTATAACATTATCTGCATTTGTTGCTGTGCTTAATCTATGAGAAATAACAATAGTTGTAGATTTACCTTTTCGTTCCATTAGAGCATTTTGCAACTTAGTTTCTGTTTCTGTATCTAAAGCACTCAATGAATCGTCAAATATTAAAATTGGAGGATTCTGCAATAACGCTCTTGCAATGGCAATTCGTTGTCGCTGGCCACCAGATAATGTTACACCTTTTTCTCCAACTGGAGTATCATATCCTTTTTCAAAAGATTGAATTTCATTATGGATTGCAGCAATTTGTGAAACTTCTAATAATTCTTGTTGAGTTACATTACCAGTTTTCCCAAGACTGATATTTTCCTGCAGAGTTTTGGCATATAAAAACGGTTCTTGTAGTACGATGCCAATTTGGTTACGAATATACTGACGGTTAAATTGATTGAGTTCTTGCCCATCGATTAAGATAGAACCATTAGTGTAATCCCAAAGGCGGGGTAGCAGATTAACTAAAGTTGATTTCCCAGAGCCAGTCGGTCCAAAAATTACAACTGTTTGTCCTTTATTTATTTTAAATGAAATATTTTTCAAAATTGGTGTATCTGAATTATAAGCAAAGCTCATATTTTTGAATTCTATATTACCAGATACTTTATCTTCTAAAGAAATTCCACCACTATCTTCTTTAGGATAATCTAAAACTTCATTGATTCTTCCAACTGAAACAAATGCTTTTCCTAAATCAGCGAGAATTCTACCAGTTTGGCGAATAGGCCAGAGAATATATGAAACGAGTGTAAAAAATGCTACCATTGTACCGAGTGTAATATCTCCATTGATTGTCATTACAGTTCCGGCAATAAGTACAAGTCCAGTTTGTGAATATATCAATAAATCAGAAACTCCCCAATAAATAGCTAGGAGTCGAATTAAACGGTAGGAGTAACCTCTGTATTCAGTATTTTTTTCGTCAAATTTGTTTTTTTCAAATTTCTGCCTTGCAAATGCTCTTACTACTCTAATTCCTGTAAGATTTTCTTGTAATACTGCGGTCATAGAACCCTCAGCTTCATCTGCAGTTTGAAAATACGAGCGAATTTTAACAAAAAATATGAAAGCAAAAATCAAAATTAAAGGAACCAATATAACAGAAATTAGAGTCATTTTTGTATTCATCGTCAACATTATCGGTACAATAATAGCAATCATCATTAACGCTCTTCCAGTTTCTACAACTTGAACGGAGAGGAACCGACGGACAGTTTCAACATCTGATGTGCATCTTTGAATAAGGTCACCGGTTTTTGTTGTTGAGTGATATTTAACAGGGACTTTTTGTAGATGATTATATAATTTGTTTCTCAAATTCTTGGCTATTGATTCAGATGCTCGAGCCGACCATCGTCCTTTTATATAATCGAAAGCTCCTCTGATGATAGACAATGAAATCATTAAAATAGAAGCAATCCATAAATTGTGGCGAATAACTGTAGTTCCACCCACCCATTTAACAAAAGTGGTGATAAAAAGAGGAGCATCCATCGGTTTTTCACCAATTATAGAGTCGATAGTTGTTCTAATTATCATTGGTGTTGCGAAAGAAAGGAGTGTAGCAATCCCGATAGCAACAACTGCACCGAGATATAAAACTCGGTTCCCAACCATAAATTTCCACAGTATTTTTAGATTTTGGATGGTGTGATTCCTGTTAAATTCTGTTTAAAAATAATGCTATAAATTGAGAGTAATTCTTAATAAACACAAAGGGAAATATTGTGAGAATCCCTGTACAGTCGCAAACTCCTTACTGGGCAGGCAGGATTAATAGATATACTGGATTTATCTCAATTATTAGTTTGGTTACTTGTTCTTTTTCTCTTGACAGAAAAAGAACCAAACAATTAGATAAATTAGCGTAATTAGTGGTTTAAAAAGTAAAAATCCCGCCCGCCTGCCAAAGTGAAACGGCGGACAGGTAGGGATTAAATAATTGTATACTGATTTGTTTAACACCTACGGCGTTAGATTATTAAATCCTGATATAGAATTGAATTGAAAATTATAAAAAACTCCGTAGGAGTTAAATAAAATATACAAATAGATTCTACAAATTTGTATTCAAATTGATTTTATAATAAAGTAAATCGGACTTGTTAAGATCGATACTATTCGATGTATTCGGCGTTTTCGTTGTGAACCTTAAAACAATATCAGAGTCATGACTTATTGGATTAAAGGATATACAGGATAAATCTCAATTATTAGTTTGGTTACTTGTTCTTTTTCTCTTGACAGAAAAAGAACCAAAAAGGTCAAGGCAACACTCAATTTGCTAAAAAATACTTTCATTCCTAAAAGAAATAAACTTGTCCGTTAATTGACGGACTTCAGACAGCATTTCTTTTTAAACGAAATTCAACTATTGTTTTTATACGCAAATAGAGTAAGGCCAAATTCAATAAAACACTAATAGTTTAGTAACAGTAAGGTGAGTTTGCACCCTTGTCTTGACATAAACTGAACATCGATTTTTTAATAAAGTAAATCGGACTTGTTAAGATCGATACTATTCGATGTATTCGGCGTTTTCGTTGTGAACCTTAAAACAATTTTCTTGCTACTAACGAAACTAACACTGTAAATTTCAACGAGCTTATGATACAATTTTACCCAAATATAACGATACTACAAGACGAGAAGGTTATCTCTCACGGGAATAACACGCCACAAAATCAAGTATTATTTCAACGAATTGATTACAAGGAACATTCCTTTGTAATAAAATAATTATGTGCCTACAAAAACTATATCAGTCCCTTATTCAAATATATCAAAAAGCAAAACAATTCAGAATCAGGATAACCAGGATTAACCCCGTGGAATCCATCGAAGCTGGAATTCCGATTGAATCATTCCGCTTGGTGAAGACAAAGGAAAACCTATGAATAATAAAATGATTATTTTTGAAGAATTTGGGATTCGTCGTTATTACGATGAGAACAAAGAGAAATGGTATTTTTCTGTGATTGATATTGTTGCGGCATTGACGGAACAAAGAGATTACAAGAAAGCAAAGTCATATTGGACAACTTTAAAAAATCGCCTTAAAAAAGAAGGTAGTGAAGTGGTCACAAATTGTGACCACTTGAAAATGAGAGCCAAAGATGGAAAAATGCGATTAACCGATATGGCTAATGTGGAAACCATTTTACGATTGGTGCAATCAGTCCCAAGTAAAAAAGCCGAGCCAATTAAACTATGGCTTGCAAAGGTGGGTTATGAACGGATGGAAGAAATTACAGATCCAGAAAAATCGGTAAATCGTGCCCGTGAGAACTGGATTAAACACGATCGCAGTGAAAAATGGATTCAGCAAAGAATGATGGGGCAGGAAACTCGTAATAAGTTGACGGATTATTGGGGTGAACATAATATTAAACCCGGTGACGAATATGCAATATTAACAAATGTTATTCATTCGGAATGGAGTGGTTTATCGGTTTCAGAACATAAGCGATTAAAAAATCTTAAAACCCAAAATTTGCGAGACCATATGAGCGAAGCGGAATTGATTTTTACAGCATTGGCGGAGTTATCTACACGACAAATCGCAGTAAATGAAAATGCTGAAGGTTTTGAGGAGAATAAAATTACTGCAGTAAAAGGCGGTTCTGTGGCTAAAAATGCACGAAGAGAGTTGGAAGAAAAAACACAGAAAAAAGTGGTAAGTAAACAAAATTTTATGAAACCAAAAACAAAACAGATAGAAAAATGATTAACAATTCAGAATCAGGATAACCAGGATTAACCCCGTGGAATCCATCGAAGATGGTCCCGCAAAGCGGGAGTTCCACTGG
>JACNLC010000084.1 GCA_014381725.1 Fidelibacterota bacterium
GTAGTATAGCAGAATCTGTTGCTGATGAGGATTATTTGGGTGACAAGAAATATGCGAAGGAACTTTATCAGAAAGCAGAAGACCTGGCAGAAGAAGGATATGATTATAAATCTATTGCCGCATCTGTGGCTCAAGAGAATACTCTTGGCGATAAAGACTGGGCTAGAAATCTCTTCCAAAAAGCAGAAGACCTGGCAGAAGATTTAAATGATTACAGTAGTATAGCAGAATCTGTTGCTGATGAGGATTATTTGGGTGACAAGAAATATGCTAGGGAACTGTATCAAAAAGCAGAGGATATGGCAGAAGATTCAGGTGATTTCCGTGATATAGCAATGTCTGTTGCTAAAAATGCCGGTTTGGATGACAAGAAATATGCGAAGGAACTTTTTAAAAAAGCAGAAGATCTGGCAGAAAATTCAAGTGATTACAATGATATAGCAGTATATGTGGCTTGGGAGCAGTATTTGGGTGACAAGAAATATGCGAAGGAACTTTTTAAAAAAGCAGAGGAGATGGCAGAAGATTCAGGTGATTTCCGTAATATAGCAATGTCTGTTGCTGATGAGGATTATTTGGGTGACAAGAAATATGCGAAGGAACTTTATCAGAAAGCAGAAGACCTGGCAGAAGATTCAAGTGATTATAGTGGTTTAGCAAGGTCTGTAGCTAATGAGGATTATTTGGGTGACAAGAAATATGCGAAGGAACTTTTTAAAAAAGCAGAAAAACTTATTGAAGATGATGAACATAGCGGTCTACTTGAAGAATATATCCCAAGTGAAATAATGAAACATCTGATTTGGCTTGCTGATGATGTACTTAAAGAAGATGGATTTAACGATAAGGATTATGCCCGAGATTTGTATAAGAAGGCCGAAAGCTATGCGAAGACAGGTGATGATTTTATAACACTCTCATCAGCTATAGAAGAGCTCGATGAAGAATGGGCAGATAAGTTGAGAGACCAAGGTACTGGAGGTGTAGAGAGTGAAATAAAGTGTCCTGAGTGTGGTAAAGATATCCACTTTTATTGGGGTGATATTAATAATGATACCTATAGGGCGTTTTTTGTGGACAGTGAAGGTCAAAAAACCGAAGAAACAAAAATCCTGCCCAGGATGGATAGAGTTGATGAAGTAAAGGATGAATCATTTTACATGTGCTCTGGCGGGAATTGTGGGACAACCTGGGATGATCTGGATGACCTATAAAATTCAATGAAAATCCATTTAGGTGATGATGATTTTCAAATTTAACCATTGAAATCATTGATGATAAAAAAGACATAATACGATTAGAGTTACCCTTTGGTGTTGAAGATGAATTTGATGACATTTAAAATTTGAAACATATTGAAAAAGCGTTCAAAGAAAAGTTGCAATTAGTCAGTAATTTGATAAAAAGCTGGACCAATATGAATCAATACAACGCCTTTATAAAAAGTGACTTCGGTGGTTTTGGTGTTATTGATTGCGAAGAAGGGGAAGAATTGGATGTTCGGTTTGAGATCAATGGAATTTGATAAAATAGAGGTAATGTTATGAATGATTTGATTACAATAGAAAATATTAAAGAGAAATGGGAACAAAGAGAGCAATTATCACAAGAACAAAGTGCTAAACAAGAAAAAGAAAGAAAAAGAGTTAGTGATATCTGGCATTATTATAAAAATTTAATATTAAATGGAAAAATAAAACTTGAAGATTTTACTGGAATAAAACCGTATGGTGATAAAGAAAAATATGATGGTTACTTAAATAATTTTCTGGAAAATGGTACAAGATGTTATGGATCTTCAAAGCCTGGAAATGCAATTAATTATGGTATTAAACAAAATGAGGATAAAACATATACACGTTATATAAATAGAATTAAAAAGGGTGAAATAATAAACACACAAGATGCAAGTTTAACCTTTAGCAAACAAATTAAACCACTTCTCAAAAAAATAATTATTAATGATAAACCAAATGAAATAGATAAAATAGTAAATAATCAATCCAATATTTATAAAGCAAAGCAATGTTTGTATAAAATGGTGGTCTTGGAAAAACCAACTAAATATTTACAAATTTATGATACCAATTTTATTAATGATCTGTATCAGTCTTTCATCCCAAAAGGCAAAGCCAATGGATTTATTGAAAAAAATAATCAAATGTTAAAGATGTTAAAAAAAACTTTAAATATTAAAAATGATTTAAATGAATTAGGCGCATTAGGTAGTATCATATATCATATGAAAAATGATAAAAATAAACATAATAAACATTGGCTGATTATGGGGATGCCAGAAATATGGGAATCTTATAAAAATGACATTAGTAGCAACAGAGAAATAAAATTTTCTGTTCTCAAAAGTAAAGGTATGAGAACGGGCCAATTGGGTTTTGTCAAATTAGGCGGTAAAAAAAATCGTGGGATTTATGCAAAAGTTGAAATTGTATCTATATTTGGAAAACCATATATACCAAAAGGCCATAAAAAGCAAAAACAGGACATATCATTAAGGGTTATTGATAATTATTTAAAGGAGCCATTATCGATTTCATTATTTGAAAGCAATAGAAAATTAATGAAGAAATTTAAAGCTTCAGGTTCTATCGTTCACTTAACCAATGACGAATATGAGTATGTCGACAGTATTATTAAAGGAAAACCTAATAAATCAAAGAATATGATTGGTTTAAAAAATACCCCATCCAATTTCATTCTTTACGGTCCACCTGGAACGGGGAAGACCTACAAAACGGTAGATATTGCAGCTTCCATAATTGGTAGCGCACAAGACCTATTTTCGGTAGCAAATGTTGATGAAATTATTGATATTGATAATAAGGATGAATACACATCACAAAAAGAAGAGAGCTTTCATAAATCCAATACTGCAACTTTCAATAAAGGATTAAAAGTTGATCAAATTCATTTCGTCACATTCCATCAAAATTACTCCTATGAAGAATTTGTGGGTGGATTACGACCGGTTATAGCAAACGATAAAAAGAATGATAAAAAGAATGATGAAGAAAAAACGGATGAAAATAATGGTAATTTACAATTTGAATGGAAGCCGGGTATATTTATAAAAGCCTGTGCAAAGGCATTGGAGTTGGCGCGAGTAGATACTACTGATAAAATAACATCTCCATTAGAATGGTTTTTTGGCGAATGTAGTAATTATAAATCAGGAAACTACAAATATAAAGACGTTCCGAAATGTGAAAAAATTGATAAAGTTGTCCTCATTATTGATGAAATCAACAGAGCCAATATTTCCCGGGTATTTGGCGAACTTATTACCCTTATAGAAGATGATAAACGAATTGGTGGAAAACATCAGCTTATTCTTACTTTACCAAACGGAGATAAGAAATTTGGTGTTCCAGCTAATTTAATCATTATGGGAACCATGAATACAGCAGATAAATCGTTAGCTTTATTGGATGTGGCTTTACGACGACGGTTTGAGTTTAAAGGGCTGTTTCCGAAACCCAATTTAGCTGGGGTGCATGAAGAAATTTTAATAAAGCTGAATAAAGAAATTGGAAAAGATAGAAAAACACCAAACTTACTTATTGGGCATTCATATTTTATGAATAATAATAAAATGGAGAATAATGAATTTCTCAAACATGTATTTAATAATAAAGTGATTCCATTATTGAATGAATATTTTATGGGGAATGGTGTAAAAGTAATTGAGCTATTAAAAAAAGCTGATATTTATTGTAAGGAACCATTAGAAGATAATAATTATGTGGTTCAATTTGATAAACATGATCCATCAAAGCCTAAAAAGAATGAAGAAGAATAGATAACTCAAGATGTCACCACTTAATCTTTTCGAATATACGTGGGAGAAACCACTTCCAAATAGTCTGAAAAAGGATGGAAAGTTTGAAACCTTTATGGATGATATTTGGAAAGCCCGTCCCAAAGCAGAAAACTGGTATAGTGAAGAAATTGATGAAGCTGAAACGGATAAAAGTAAACAACGGTTTATTCGATTCAGGAGCAACGAGTTTTCTCCCCGAAATTATGTCGGGGTCATTCGATACGACAATACAGAGATTAATCTTCTTCCTAAAATATTTTATAAAGACTCATATAAAGAAAACAAAGAAAAACCAAGCCCTGAAGAAATACAAAATATCCACCTTCATATTCTGTATTGGTTGAGTTATAATAAGAAGATTCGATTCCCGAAATCTTTGTCTGACTTCAAAAGTATCAAAATTGAAGGTTTCTTTGAAATACTTATTTTAATGTTTGCCACTTACACCAGGGATGCAATGAATCGTGTTTTGTATCAGAATTATCATGATATCAATCAAGATAATCAATTTATCAAAGGGCGGTTAGATGTAAATGGTTATATCAAAAACAATATTACCACCGGCAACTGGCAACGGATCACTTGCGATTATGATACATTCGATATTGATAATCGTTTTAACCGTATTATTAAATATGTATCCAAAATGCTTTTGTCCCATACGGAAAATGATACGAGTCAAAAACTGCTTTATGAAATTGTTTTCCTATTGGATGATGTAGAAGATGTTCAAATGACATACGATGATTGTGAGAAAGTGCATTTAAATCCATTTTATAAAGAACTGAATGCGGCGCTTGATTACTGCAAATTATTTTTATCAAACAGTATGGTTTATTCCTACAAAGATGAATTTGAAGTGTTTGCTTTTTTGCTGCCCATGGAAAAGATATTTGAAGATTTTGTAGGTGGTTTTTTGAAAGAAAACCCAAAAACAGAAAACGAAAATGATAGTAATGTTGAAATTGATAAATGGAATATACAGACACAAAAATCAAATGTTTATATTTCTGAACACCCAGAAAAAGTTTTTCAAATGAAACCCGATATTTATTTAGAGAAAATTGATCAGATATTAATCATTGATACAAAATATAAAATCTTAAAAGGAAATGATTATAAAAAAGGCGTTTCTCAAGGTGATATGTATCAAATGGTGTCCTATGGAATTCGGTATGAAGTGGAAAAAATAGTGTTGTTGTATCCAACAACTATAGATGATTCTACAGATTCAAAAAACCCAATTTCTGAATTTATAGTAAAAGATGAATTTGCAACTTTGAATCCAAAGGAAGAAATTCAGAAAAAACAAAAAATCAATATTCGGGTTCATAAACTTCCCATCATTTGTGAATATAAAGAACACAAAAATAATTACATGGATTTGAAAGAAAAATTAGATAAACAAATTTCAACAAGATTGAGCAAAATATTACAAAAGGTTTAAATGGATAAGATTTTAACCACACTACATTCAATCGCCACTGCCATCTACGAAGAGTTAGGTTCTGGCTTTGATGAAATTCCCTTGCAGAGTGCATTGGCCATAGAATTCAGGGATCGGA
>JACNLC010000058.1 GCA_014381725.1 Fidelibacterota bacterium
TGTCTCGTCTTGTGGTTTCATTTACCATCAAGGCTTCCCAAACCATATCTATTGAGGGGTCTTGTTTCTTACTCACTAAATCCAACCGATTTGGGATTTATGGTTTTCATAAAACTTGAAAGTGTAATCCAATACTTTCCCACTTTTGACTAATCGTTCTTTTAGTGCTTCACCCAAGATAGTATCTTTTGTTTTACCTTTTAATTCCATTCCCTTAAAGTATTCACAGTAAAATGTATTTCTAACTCCGTGGTCTCGTAGGAAGGCTTCTTTTGATTTATACAGCATATTTATTCAACTCCTTATAGTTTTTGTTATATCAATAAGTATCAGTTTTTCCAAAAAGAAGACAAACTTTTATTACATTTTTTAGAAATTAAAATAATTTTAATTATTTCAATTATTTTGTAAAAAACCAATCGTTTGGTGTTTTCTATTTATACTTATAGATGTAATTGTATCTAACCATTCAAGCATCTTAAATAATTATATTTTTTTAAGATTTAATGTGAGATGGAAGTTGTGAGGTTTTAACCGAACAACTGACCGAAAAACAACTTGTTGTTTTTCACCCACTCACAAAGGCGATTAAAGTTTAATAGTAATCGTGGTGTGGTTTTTTCAGTAGCTAAATAATCAGTATTAGTAAAATGTTATATTATGCTCATTTCAGTTAGAAATGAATGTTTAAGTAAATAGGTAAATATGAAACAGAATAAAATAAATAGGATTGTTCCTTCCCAATCTATTGTCTTGGATAAACTTGTGGATGACCGAGATAAAGTAATTGTTAGTGGCTCTTTAATCTATAAAGTGAGTGGTAGTTATTCATCATCCTTTACAAAGACAACAAGTAGTTATGACCCAGTATCTCCACCCATAGGATTTTCTATCAACAAATTAAATGAGATGAAGGATTATGATAGGGAAAAGTATTACAGAGATGATGATGAAATTATCTGTGAAAAAATTGTTAAACAGAAAAGTAATACATATAATAATGAGTATTTAATTGAAGCTTCTACCAACCATAGTTCATCCAATCATAAATACTTAAAGATTTGGAAATATTATTGGACTGATGATGAAGGTTGGCAACCAACTAAAAGTGGTTTGGTTGTTCCAATTAAAGAGGCAAAATCATTTATCAAAGATTTACACGATAATTTCAGTTCGTAGTGTTAGATAGGTATAGGTAGGTATAACCTTTTAACTTGAAACCACTTTGATGTATCAACCATTCCACAGATAATCTTGGTGATGGGTGTGGGGATGTGGGGATGGTTTATTTTAGTGTGGTAGGTTTGATGGGGTAAATCAAATATCGGAGTGTTCGTAATAACCATATTGACTTTCGTGGAACAAAGTATTATCTAATTTTTCTAATTCAGATTTAATTACATCTATTGATTTAGATGAATTATCAATTCCAACCCATCTTCTATTTTGTCTATTTGCCGATAATAAAGTTGTTCCACTCCCACTAAAACAATCTAATAGGACATCGTCCTCATTGGATGATGTTTTAATAATTAAATCAAGTAAGGATTTATTTTTTTCTGTTGGATATTTAGGATACTGTGGGTCTTTATACTCCCAAATATCTTGGATATATTTTCCACGACTTTCTCTCTCATCAGCGTAAATAATTTGTCTTGGATTGTTATTTTTAGACCATTCAATCAAGCCTTTACTTTCTAATTTATCTAATTCTTTTGGTTTAATTCTCCAATGCCTCCCAATTGGTGGTTTCATACCTTTCCATTTTTTAGAACTTTCACCATTTTTTGTTTCACCAGGTGCGTGGATTGGTATTGTTGTATATCTTCTTCCATTCTCGTCAATTTTAGAATACAACCTTTTTATATCTTCTTTTGTGTAAGGAATTCGTGGTTCATTAAAGGTAAAATTATCAGATTTAGTATAAAATAAAATTAAATCTTTGATATTTCCATATCCTTTCCTCTTAAAATTCTTTGGATTACATTTTATTCTTGTAATATCATTTCTAAAATTTTTAATACCAAAAATTTCATCCATCATAACTTTTACATAATGTCCAATTTTATAGTCAATATGTAAATATATTGATGCTCTATCAGACATAAGTTCTTTTAATAAAATTACTCTTTCTCTTAAAAACTCAATGAAATCTTGTCCTATTAAATTATCCGTATAAGCAGTTTCACCATCCCTTGAAGAACTTATTGTAGATGCCCTTTTCCCATTTATTCTAAATGTATTATTAGTTGAAAAGGGAGGGTCAATATAAACTAAATCAATTTTTCCTTTATATCCATAATCATTTATTAAACATTTCATTGAAGATAAATTATCTCCATAAATAAGTTTGTTTAGGGATGTAGTATCACCTTCAATAATTCTCAATTTACCTTTCCCACTTTTTTTAAGAATGGTTGTTTCCTTCTTCTTTTTTGGATAGGATAATTTCATAGTTATAGTTGGAATAAATAATCTCTCAATAAAAGAGAACTTATTATCGTGTGTTTAGGATTATTTTGTAAAAATTTATACATCTTATGATTACCCTTGATATATAACACACCATCTAAAATAGCAATTTTTTCTGCTTCTACATATTCATCTTCTATTGTTGAAATAGCGTCAGAAAATTGTGCGTTTTGATGTCCTCCAAAATCTGTTAAAAATTTTGCTTCTCCAATAACATATTTCCCATTGAATTTTCCAATAAAATCCAAACCTTTATCTCGTCTATACCCTAATTGGTTAGATGCAAAATCTTGTAGTTCTCTATCACTCCCATTGAGAATAGAATTTTCATTAGAAGATAAAAAAGACATTTGGTCTAAAAGTGGAACACCAATAGTATTTCTTTGTATCCATCTCTTAAATAGAGGTCCAATTTGTCTATTGGTTTCTTTTGGTTCGGAACATTTTTCATAAATATTATTTAATCCCATTTCATATAAACGACCACACAATCTATTTATTGTCTGTGGGTTTCTTTCTATTGACGACCTATCCCTTTTTAAGTAAGCAACATAACTATCTTTAATTGGGAATAAATCTAATCCCAACAAACTTTCTATTAGTTGGGAGTTGTTATTTTCATTAAATGAATGTTCTACTCTATTCCACTTTATTTCATCTATTTCTCTTATCCCTTCTGGTATTGTAGGATAAACTGAAAATAAATCATCCAAATAATTTCTTTGATTAGCATATTGGATACTCATTTCAGTCCAATAATTCAATTGATTAGTCATAACGATTAAATCCTTATTTATTTTTTATCTAAATCCATCTTAAATATAGCTTTTTCCACAATTCTACATTCCAAATTATTTCTTTTACCAATATCCCTAATCTTATCAAAAAACATAATCAATTTTCTTTTATTAGAGAAAATATCTGTCGGTTCTTTACCAAATAACGCCCTCCAAGAGTGAATATCTAATATCCCATAATTTTGGGGATTGTGAAAAGTAAGTATCACACTTGATAGTGAATTCCCAATTCCATTTATGGAGTTTAATAATGATATTTTTATGTAGTCATCATCTATACTAAAACAATTTTTGGTAATTTTTTTGATATTAGTATTTTCCTCTGTCCTAATAAATTTTAGTATTCTATTTCTACGACCTATTAGGGAATTTTGGAATTTCCATTTGACTATTTCTTCTAAATCAATTTTTGATACATACCCATTTTTACGAAATTTATTTCCTAATTCAATTTCTTCCCCTTGATTGTAAAGGTCTTCTTCTAAATCATATTTTTCAGACCAATGTAGGATTTCATCTTTATTCAACATCTTCAATTAAAGTTGTTTAACTCTCGGTGAAAATACCTTGTGGAAACTTTCAGTTTTATCCTTCATCCACTCAAAACTTTTCTCCCAATTTTCTCTATCTCTTATATCTCCATCAGTATAATAGATAATTCTACAATCTTGACCTTGTGGTAATTCCTGCCAATCAAGTTGAAAACCTAATTCAGTTTCAATTCTATCTTTATCTTCATAGAGTTCATTAAAAGATTTTTTTGCTTTTACTCCACGAACATATAATTCACATCCCATTTTATTTGTTCTTGTGTTGATTGTTAAACCTATACTAAAAAATGAATGCCCAATTCCAAATGAATACCAGTGTTGTGGTCGTGGAGTTCTCATACTTAAAAATGTATTATTATCGGTAAAGTATTCTTTCAGTTCAGTCCAAAACTCTCTCTGTAAAATCTTTGTGTCTGTTAAAGTGGTTGATGATGAAGTTGCTGATTTAACCGACTTACTCCACTCATTAGGACTGACTACTATATTAAACTTTGGTGCTGGTGTTGATTGACCTATTCTCCACAATTCCATTTCAATACCGAAGAACGAATAATCTTCTGTTGAAATATCATTTAGATAGTCCAATCCTTTTCTGTGTTCTTGTTGGATTTTCTTACATATCCAAATTACTATTCCAGCATCCTTACCACCACTATAAGTAATAATTTTACCGAGATGGTCGTGGTTAGTTTTCTCTAATTGATTTTCAATTATTATTGTTCTGTTAGAACTCCTATCAAGTCCTACAATATCAGCACTAAACTTACCAATTCTAACTTCTGTGTCTTCAAGTTCAATATCTAAACCAAGAGTTTCACCAAGTAATTCCAAGTTGTTTTCTTCTACTAACCAAGGTGTAAAATCTCTTGCTTCGTCCTTGAAGAACTCTCGTAATTCTACTTTCTCTAATCTTTCTAAATGGATAGTCATTTCATTACTCCTACTATTTAACCAACCCTATTGCAACCATCCTCATACCTTCCGTAAGTAATTGTCCTATATCTCCAATGTGGTCATACACTTCTGTTTTTTCAATCTCACCAGTTTCAACATTTACTATTCTAGATGAAACAGAATATATATTTCCAACTTTACTGATACTTCCACCTATAATCTTCTGTACCCCAATCAATCTCCCAATTTGAACCATACATTCATCTGTGGTACAACCTGTCTGTTGAAATCCTTGTTCTTTAAGCACTTCTTCCATCATTTCTCGTTCTATAACTTTGAAGTATTTGGTTTTGAATAATTCAACTCTTAATCTGTCTGTAAGGGCTCTTACATCACCGTTAGAGATATTATTTCCATTAAAATCCACCACAGCGATATTTGTAAGAGTTTCGGGTGGGGGTGGTAATTCTGTAATATAATTATTTGGTGAGGATACACTTGGTGTTGAATAGTTTAATCCTTTGAATTGGGGGTATTTGTTTCTTAAAAAATTATCTACTGCTTCTATTGTCCAATTCTTTTGAAATATATTATTAGAGAAAGTCCCAGATTTTATTTCTCCATTTACCATAAACAATACACCTTTACCATCGTATTTACCATCTTTGAACTC
>JACNLC010000040.1 GCA_014381725.1 Fidelibacterota bacterium
ATTACAGATGGGCTGTATGACTTCTTTAGGTGTCCGGTTTTTTGTAGGAAGATCACCCCCCAATTCTTCAAGTACTTTTTGAGCGAGTTGTTTTTGGAGAAGATATAGGTCATTGAAATTACCTTCTACTTTTACAGAACTTTTGATAACTCCACTTTAAATATCTGTAAATTGTCCATTAATAATAAGTATACCGTTAAAAACGGTATAATCACCACTTAATAGTGTATTAGCACCAACCATCTTCCCTATTTCAATAGATTTATCCTGTTCTACTAATCCCGAATGTGCAAACTTTTGTTCTTTTAGGACATCTTTTATGGAACTACGAGATACGACTTTGATTTTATCTATTTTGGGGAGGTCGGTTGTAAGGTTATCAGCGATTGCTTCACCTATCCAATTATTCTTTGGATTAGATGTATTATTCTTAAATCCTGTTACTGATATAACATCAGCAAACACACACCAACAATTAAGAAAGAATATAATAATTAGCTTGCGAATCATAGTGGGTTAGTTTTTATATCTTACATTCCATTTGTCAAAATCTTCTTCTGTTTTATGAAAATGAACTTTATAAATCATATAAGTCACCCAAAATCCTACTCGATTTATTGAAACAACTTGATAATAGGTATAATCATAATCTTTCATAATATTTGCAAATTCCTTTTCCATTGCCATTGCTTTACCATGGCTTGTTCTTGTACTATTTGGATAACTTACAATGCAAGTCAAATAAAATATATCATTATTCATTGCTGATCTCTCATAAGATACTATTGTAAAGGGTCTTTTATGAATATCAGATTTTTCACCTTTATAATTTGTAACAGGCATATAACACCCTACAATAAGTATAACACTGATTAGTAATAATATCTTCATTTTAACCTCGCTTAGATACTCTAAACTTACAAATATTTTCTACAAAAAAAAAGAATTGGTGTCAGTCTTTTATTCATTTACCTACCCCATATGTTTAACCCAATAGGGAGTATGATCAAGTTGAAAATTGTGTCAGATGGTGTTCCTCATTTTTAGTTGATATTAACTACCAACCATATCTCCCAATTAGTTTCTATATTATTAGTTTCTATATTTTTGGGGTTATTTAGGTATTACGGCTAATATTGGGTGAAGGATTTATATACAATAGACCCCCTCTTTATATGATGGGTGTTGTCGTCTAAATGGCGGAAGCGTGTGGGAATCGAACCCACCTATGACATCACTGCCACACAACGGCTTTGAAGACCGCGGCGCCCACCAGGGTCGCATTCGCTTCCAATTGGATTATAACAACAAATACTGGAAAACAAATCCAATATATTGTCTTAATTTTTGATAACTATTGTATCTAAATCTAAACGGGATTTTATGTTAGTACCGATTTTATTTGCTTCTACTTTTGAAGAATAATATCCCTCTCTAACAGCAAATAGTGTATTATTACCAGAAGTTATTTTATCAATTCTAGCTCTAAATCCACGGGAATTTAGTTTATCTACAATTCTTTGAGCATTTTCTGATGAACTAAACGCACCAACTTGTAATGAAAATGCCTTATTATTGACAAGTTGTTGTTTTTGTGAATTTGACATTTCAGATTTCGGTTTATCGGAAACTTCCTTTTGAATAATATCAATTATGTTTGATGGTAATTCCATTTTTGGAAATTGTCGCTCAAACACTCTTGAATAGAATCTTGCAGTATCCACATCTCCTGCAATAACTAATGAATTCAGATATAATTTAATAGCCCGTTCAATATGCTCAGATCGAGAATAATACCTCGGCATTTTCTGAAACCAATCAGAAGCTTGAATATACAGTCCGGCAACATAATAATACTCAGCAACTCTCATCACGGAATCATCAGCATATTTACTGTTTGAGTGTCGATTAAAAACTTTTGCAAAAATATCCTTAGCTTTTTCACCATCTTTTTCTAAAAGACCTTTTAGAAACATAACTCCCGGATCATTTGGATACATATCCTCCAACTCAAGAAAGGACTTTTGAGCAATTTCAGTTTTCCCAGCCAACGCGCTTTTGATGTAAAAATCAACATCCTGAGCTAAAGTTAATGACACTAAACTAATTAACAATATAATAGCAGTAGAAAAAATAAATCTCAATTTCATATCGAGAACATCTCCATATCTTTTCCTGTTTCTTCTAACCATTTTAAGTCGTTTGAAGTTTTATAAAACATTCGCAGTAAATTTTGATCTGAAGAAATCGATTGAATAATTTTTTCTAACTCAGCTGAAAGATTTCGTTTATCTTCCCTCTTAACTTTGAATTTAAATCTAATCAATTTGGCAAGTATAGAATTCTCATCTTTTTCACATGCTGATTGTATTAACTCAGTTGCTTCCATTACATCTCCGCGATGGTCGTAAAAATCAGCTAAACTCGCTAAAGCATTGATGTTATTGGGATCTTTTCTGAGAACTTGACGCAATACATCTTCAATCTCGTGGAATCGTTCAAGAGCAAATAGTGCATCCTTCAGTTTAGGAATTACCAACCACGCTTGCTCCGGATTTAATTCTGCTAATCTAGCCCAATGTGGCACACACTTTGATAAAAGAACTTTAGTTTTTCCAATCAAGTCCTGATATAATTCTTTCTCAGTTGCTGTTTGTGTAGATTTTTCATCAATTTCAGAGGCCTGACGATATACTTCTTCACTTTCAGCCGAATATGAGTTACCTAAAAAATAGTAAACAATATGTAGTTTATCATCAATTTTCAGAGCTTCCTCAAATAGATTTCTAGCTTTACTAAAATCTCCATCATTTATCGAACATCTACCCTCCTGAATCTTGTACAAACCAATTTTATGAGAATCAGATGTTTCAGTAACTTTTTGATATTTTACTAAATATTCTCCTGCTTTTTTCCAATCATTGTTTTCTCTATAAAACTTGATTAAATGAGATAATGCCCATTCATTTTTCTTTTCGTTATTAACAATTTTAAGAGATTGGTCAATAGCTGAAGGCAAATCATTCAATTCATAATAATCTAGAGCTAAGTTTTTAAGAAGTTCAAGTTGCTCATAAGCAGATATTTTCTTTCTGAGAGTTAAACTTTTATGAATTTTAAGTGCTTGCTCTGGGTTTCCACCTTCTCGAGTAACTTGACCAAGTTTAATATATGCTTTTACATTATTAGTATCTTTTCGAATAATTGTCTTAAAATTCTGGTATGCTCCCTTTCGGTAGCCAGTAATAAGCATATCCAAACCTTCTGAATATAAATCTTTTATATTTGATTTTCTTCTAGGGCGAAACCATCCGTAAAGAAAATATAATCCGACTATTGAGATAACAACAATTATCCCTACTGTAATGATAGGATTCATCATATTTCTACACTTTCGTTACTATCTCTGATTACAATATCATCTTCTATTGATTGATTCCGCAAGCTATCTAATTCAACCTGTAATCGTCTTGCACTTGACCTGAGAGAAATTACTTCGCGTTTTTGACTGATAAGCTGAATCAAAGCCATTAAAAAACCAATTAGAACTCCGGCTGTGAAAGTAATGATTAAAACAATCCACACATTAAATTCAAATGGAATTTCTGCATTTTTGAAATTTGGTAATTTGATTGTCATTGAATGTCCTTCAATTTGGTTTAATTCATTCAATTTCACCAAAAAGATGACACTTACAATCAAAATTAAAACAAATATCAAATATTTTAACAGTTTCATAATATTATCCTTCTAATCTAATTTTATTCTGTGTCCGAAAAGCGTAACACCTTGTGTGTCATCAATTTTCACTTTTACTATATCTTTAACATTTTCGTCAGTTTTATCAAATACAACCCAAATATTACCATCAGTTCTTCCAGCCCATTGATGTTCAGACTTTTTGCTTTCTTTTTCAACCATCACATCCATAATTTTTCCTACATGATTCTGATTCGCAAGTAACGACATTTTTTTCTGAAGTTCTATCAGTCGTTCTAATCTATTTTGTTTAACAG
The DNA here is from genome assembly GCA_014381725.1 of Fidelibacterota bacterium. Taxonomy (GTDB): domain Bacteria; phylum Fidelibacterota; class Marinisomatia; order SCGC-AAA003-L08; family JACNLC01; genus JACNLC01. Next base: position 4,017 of record JACNLC010000040.1, read on the forward strand.
GTTCCTCAATTTGATCAGTATATTCAGATGCTTTTGTACCTCTCCGAGGAGAGTATTTAAACATAAATGCAGAATCAAATCCAACCTTTTCAACTACTTCAAGAGTTTCTTTAAATTCTTCTTCAGTTTCTCCAGGAAATCCAACAATAATATCTGTAGATAACGCACAGTTTGGTAAATAGGTTCTAATTATTTCGACTAATTTCAAAAATTCTTTTTTAGTGTAAGTTCTGTTCATCCGCTTCAAAATACGGCTAGATCCAGCTTGAAGAGGTAAATGAATATGATTGCAAATATTTTGTTTATCTCTCATAACTTGCAAAAGATTCTCATTTATATCAGCTGGATGCGGAGATGTGTATCTAACGCGCAATACTCCAGGAATATTGGAAACATCTAAGAGTAACTCAGAGAAATTACCTTCAGAAGTGCGATATGAATTTACATTTTGCCCGAGCAAAGTAATTTCTACAAATCCTTGCTCAACAGATTTTTTTGATTCTTTCACTATACTTTCAATTGTGCGACTTCGCTCTCGTCCACGAGTGAATGGAACAATACAAAAAGTACAAAATTTATCACAACCCCGCATGATTGGAATCCAAGCGTTGACACCTTCTTTCCTAGAAGGAAATAAATTATCATAAAATTCAAACTTGGATAGTTTAGTATCTACAATACTGCCATTAGTTTTCGAGCGTTCTTTGATAATTTCAGGAATTCTTCTATAAGAATCAGGCCCTAAAATAATATCCACAAAAGGTTTAGATTCGAGTAATTCGTTTTTCATACTCTGAGCCATACATCCTAACACGCCAAATAGTAAACCAGGATTTTTCCTTTTCAAAGATTTGAGATTGTTTAATCGATTAAATACAGTTTCTTCTGCTTTTTCTCTTACAGAGCAAGTATTTAGAAATATCGCATCTGCGTTTTCTATATTGGATGTCTTTTTAAATCCAGATTCTTCTAAAATGCCTGAGATTAATTCTGTATCATAAACATTCATTTGGCATCCAAAGGTTTCTATATAGAAATGTTGTATTTTCATTACTTTATTTCAGATAGTAAATAGAGAAAGAAGTTGATGTTCCATAAGCAATTAATTAACTTCTTTAGGTTCAAAATAAAATTGTCCTGGATCTACATTTTTCTTTTTATACTTGATTTCATAGTGAAGATGAGGGGCTGTTGATCTTCCAGTATTACCAATTGTGCCAATGTTTTGACCGCGAATTACTTTCTCACCTAGTTTTACTTTTCGTTTAGCTAAATGTGCGTAGATTGTAGAATATCCATAACCGTGGTCAATTTCAATATAATTTCCATAAGTCCCATAGTATTTAGAACTCTTTACAACACCATCAGCAGTTACGCTAATTGGTGTTCCTGTTCTTGCTGAAAAATCATGTCCATCGTGAAATTTATATTTTCTGGTAAAAGGATCTCGTCTGTATCCATAGTTTGAGGTGAATTTGCATTTTGCTAATTCTACTGGATATATTGCAGGATATGAGCGATATCGTTGGACATCACTCGTTGCTTGATCAATAATTTCAGAATAACTCAATGATTCCAAATTAAATAATCGTCTTAAAAAGTCAATCCGCTTATCAATTTCTAACAAGTTAACATCATCAACAGGAAGTAGATATTCCAAAATACTTGATTCATCTTTTGGTTCATTTCCTCCAATACCTACTTCACGAATATCATCATGAATTTGTGGTAGTTTTACAAGATTTCTTAGTGTTCTGTCCTGTTCTTTGATGACTTCTAATTGTTCAATCAACTGCTCAACTTTCTTCTCATTATCTTTAATTCTATCGACAAGAATAGAGTTATCCTCTCTAATCCTATCTAGTTTTTTTGCATAGGCCCATTCTGCAAAAGAATCTGAGAACAAAAACAATGAGCCAGTTACCCCTAAAATGATTACAGAAAGTAGGATTATGATATGAGTTGGAGAAATGCTGAACTGTTTTAGACCAAACTGTCCATCACGGATAACAATTAATTTAAATCCATCTTTAAACATTGTTGCAGTAGTTACGAGATAACTCTAAACGATATTTCATGGGCTAAAGTTAAAAATATTAGTTTATTATTACCAACATGGAAATGAAAAGATTTTGACTTACTCTTCAAACATATCTGTCCACAACAAAAGCTTTCGTCAAGTCTAATTTAGCTTGTGCAAGCTTACCTTTTTCAAAAATTCTATTGTAAATTGTAGGATACCCTACCTAGCTTCTCGATCGCGATTTCAAATCTCTCTTACACTTTCTAAAGTAACCCAACCTTTTTTACCATCAATAAGTTCGATTTCTATCCAATCTTCTGTAGAATTTTTCAATGAGACTTTTAATCCTTCGTGAACCATAAATAAATGAGTTGAATGTAATTTTGGTGCAGAATATGCATCTACTGTTTTTGTCATAATAATTCCCTCACGAACAGAATAATTATCCCAAACTGCATTGGCTCCAATAAGGATTACAAAAATCAACACAACTCCTGATAAGCTAACTATTTTTTCCAAAAACTTTAATTGAAATATCTTAGTAAGTGCGATAAATGATGAAAATGCCAAAAACAAAAATGAAAAAAGAAGAATCCAACCATTAGATGTTAACGATTGCTTCAAAACTTTGTAGGTTTTTAAGTAGAATGGTGGACTTGGAATTTCCATTCTATCCTTTACTTTTACATTTACCAATTTCAGATTGTATTCTGCATTTCCATCTCCCGGAGATAGTTTTATACATTTTTCAAAAGCCCAAACCGCTCCGGAAATACTTCCATTTCTGTAGTATGCATTCCCAAGATTATAATAAAGTTCTGGTGATTCAATTTTTGATTTCAAAATTAACTCATAGTTTTGAATAGCAAGCTCAAATTGTCCATTTTCGTAAGCTTGTTTACCATCTGAGTAACTTTTATCAATTTCTGAGATAGTAAATGCAAATCCAAAAAAAACTATTCCAATTAAGAAATTCAACTTTTTATGACCAATCATTATCAACCTCCTTGAGTAATGCGTGAATGTTTTTCAAATCATTCTTTGCATTTTCTTGAGAAATTGGTGAATAACGAACCGCATCTCCTCTTTCCAAGATTTCCTTTATGGATTGCAGAGTTTGCACTTGAATATTCCATTTATCGAAGATTGAAATCATTTCTGCGGATGAGCGTTCAGATTTTTTGTGTAATTTATAATTCAAATAAATATTTAATGCACGATGAATCTGAGAATACATTTTCTCAGGTGATTCTTCAATTTTAGACAAATATGTTAACGACTTTTTAATAGCTCTTTTTGCTTTTCGAGAATGTTCAGTTTTAGATAATCTCTCCTGACTTAAATTGACCATTCCTGGTAACATTAATAACAAAACTGACAAAGTCAAAAGAAATACTATTTTTTTTGAAACCAAAGGAATATTTCGTTTCTGCCATTGCGGATTATCCAGATTCGCAAAACGGATATCTTCTCCCATTAGTTCGACTTCTTCTTTTGTTAATCCGATATTCGAAGAAGTAGGTGAGTTACTCGGTAATACTTTTAGTGAAATCGGTTTTGATGATTTCGTTCGCCATCTATTAGTTTGCAAATCGAAATAAGTTAATTTGATTGCTGGAATGACAATTCTTCCGTGATTTCTAGGAATCAGCACATATTCAATCATTTTTTGCCCACCAACACGGTCACTCTTATCATTTTTGATGATTTTGACTTTCGGTTCAAATACTTCCAAATCAGATGAAAAATCTATATCTTCAATGTTAACAGATTGTAGATTGCCTTTCCCAAAAATTGTGATTGATAATGTTACAGCTTCATTTTGGTTAACATCAGTTTTACTTACTTTGGTTCTTAGATTCCACTCACCCACGGATGCAGAAACACTACCTTGTGAGCTTGGAAGCGGTTTAACATCCAAATTTAAAGAATTAGATGCAACGGTTACAGTTTTTGAATTACCAAAAAAGCCATCTGAAAAGAATGGGTCAGAGAAAATTCCTCGTCTGCTTGATTTCACCTTAACACCAATTGAAGCCATTAATGGTTCAATTTCCAACTCACCGGATTGTGTTGGAAATAACGCCATTTTCTTTACAGTTGCGGCATACGATTTTTCATCATTTTTAAATACTTCACTAAGTTGCAGACTTTTTGGAGAATATAAATCTGTTGCCCAAAATCCCTTGAATCTTGGAATTTCTTTGATGTCAAATCCGGTTAAATCAACTCGAGTATAAAGCGTATAAATAAGAGTAACTTGTTCGCCGCGATATGGATTGTTATTATCAAGTTCTCCTTCAACAAAATATTCTAATTTTGGCTTATTGCTATTTTTCGATTGAATCTGTTTCCCGCGTTCATAAACGGTTATTGTTTTTGCGTTTGATAAATAAGTTTTCCCATCTACTTTTACATTCAATTGTGGAATGATAAGTTTCCCTTTTTTCTTTGGGAGTATAGTCCACGAGAGCGAAAAAACTGACGACACTTTACCATTTTTGTTCTCCTTATATGACAACTTATTCGGACCAGAAATTACAGAAAAATCTTTAATTTTCGAAATATCAACAGATGGAGTTCCGCTGGCATTTTCAACAGATACAGTCAATGTTATTGAATCTCCATCATAGATTTTCTGTTTGTCCACGCTAACATTAACTTGAGGTTGGGCTAAACCAAAAGCAAACAGAAGTAAGAAAATCAATCTTTTCAATTGACAATTGATATTTGATAATTTACAATTCGAAATCACCAGTCTTTCTCCATAATTATTTTACCTTTAGCTTTATATTTTTTCTTCATCATATTTTCTTCTGATGCTTTTAAGGCATTCAGAATTGCTTCGGCTTCTTCTTTGCCCCGTTTTTCCTCTTCAGTCATTTCTTGAGGTTGTGGTTGATTTTGCTTTTCTGATTCATCCTGTTCATCTGATTGTTTCTGTTGTTGCTTTTCCTTTTGTTCCGCTTCTCCAGTTTCATCTTTTTGCTGTTCCTGATGTTGAGATTGTTCTTCGTCAGATTCAGATTGCTTATTCTCTTGTTCTTGTTGTTCTTGCTGATTCTTTTCAGACTCTTCTTGTTTCTGTTCGTCTTCCTTGTTTTCGTCTCCTTGCTGATTCTGTTCTTGTTGTTGAAGCATCAATTTACTAAATTCGTAGTTGTGCTTAATATCCTCATCACTAGGATTAAGCTCTAAAGCTCGTTTATAAAAATCAACGCTTTCTTGAATGTTTCCCTGTTCAAATAGTGCATTTCCCATATTGTACAATGTATGCGATTTTGTGATTCGATTATCATCCGTCATCGCTTTTTCGTAATCCATTACTGCTGAATCCAAACTCCCTTGAAGATAATGCAAATTCCCAAGATTGTAATTCAATGCCGAATTTTCTGGATATTTTTCAATGAGTTGATGATATTCTTCAATTGCTTTTTCTAACTCGGGACTAGGTACAGATTTAGGTTGCGGCGATTGAGGAGGAATTCCCATTTGAGTAAAAAGAAAACTTACTGATAATACAAAAATACAGATGAATTTTGTGTAATGTGTAATTCTTAATTGACTTCGTCGGTCTTCGCTAAGCTTTGGGTCGTATTTTTTCATTGACTTTTCTCACTCATAAATCTACCTTCCCAAATCTGTTCTTTTTTGCTTCGGGTTGGGATAAGAAATTCGACAATTAAACTAATAAACGCCAATATCAAAAATATTTGGTATCTATCTTCATATTGTGAAAAAATATGCGATTTGAGTTCTCGCTTTTCCATTCCTATTATCTCGTTAACAAGTGGTCCAATTGCATTGGCTTGATTTTCAACTCGAATGTAAGTTCCGCCAGTTATAAAAGCAATTTCATTTAGAATAGCATCATTTAGAGTTGTAGTAACCACATTTCCACTTCTATCTTTTTTAAATTCAATTCTATTTCCTTTATCATCCAAAATCGGTATTGGTCCACCAGATGGTGTTCCTACTCCTACTGAATGAATTACAATATTTTTTTTCTTTGCTTCTTTTGCCAATTCAATTGCTCTACCTTCGTGGTCTTCTCCATCTGTAATCAAAATAATTACTTTGAATTTTTCCTCTTCAGATTCAATGTTTTTCAACGCCAATTCAATTGCGGAGGATACATCAGTTCCCTGAGCTGAAACGATGTCTGTATCAATCATATTCAAAAATAATCTAGCTGCAGAATAATCAGATGTCAATGGGCAATGAAGATGCGAAGTCCCTGCAAAAACAATTATACCAACTCTATCACCTTGAAGATTATTGATAAGTCTAGACAACTCTAATTTTGCTTTTTCAATTCTTGATGGTTTAATGTCAGTTGCATTCATACTATTGGAAGTGTCTAATGCAATAATTACATCCACACCTTTGCGTTTTAATTCTGTGAGTTTAGTGCCAACTTGCGGTCCAACAGCCGATAATATAAGAAAAATTACAGCTAGAATTGTTAACCAATATTTCAAATTAATTCTACCAAAAACTGCACGATTAAAAAGAAAGTTTACAATTTTTTTATTTCCAATTGATTGAATCTGTTTATTTGTTCGTTTACCTTGAAAATAATTCCAAATAAGAAAAATGCCAAATGGTATTAGTATCCAAAACATTTCAGGATGAGTAAATCGAACCATTATAATGACTTCCTGAAAAGTCCGCGTGAAATAAATACAAATCCTACAGCAAGAAATAATGCGGGAATTGTTAACCAATTATATAGGTCGGTGTAATTCTGATATTCTTTGATTTCGATTTCAGTGCGCTCTAATTGATTGATTTCTTTGTAAATGTTTTGAAGTGACTTATTATCCGTAGCTCTAAAAAACTTTCCACCTGTAATTTCTGCAATTTCGCTTAAAGTTTCTTCATCTACTTCAACTTTGACATTTTGAAGAACAGTTTTACCCCACATATTTGTAACCGGATAAGGTGCTACTCCCTTAGTCCCTGCACCAACTGTATAAATTTTCACATCTAATTTTGCTGCCAAATCTGCAGCCGTCAATGGGTCAAGTTCACCTCGATTATTACTTCCGTCAGATAACAAAATCATTACTTTGGATTTAGATTCACTATCTCGTAATCGATTTATACCATTAGCAATTGCCATTCCGATTGCAGTTCCATCGTGTTCTTTATTGGCAATTTGAATTTGGTCTGCAAAATCTATTAGCACATCTGTGTCTGTTGTTAGCGGGCACTGAATAAATGAAATTCCTGCAAAAACTATAATCCCTAATCTATCACCCTCCCTGTCTTTGATAAATGATTTTGCTACTTCCTTTGCAGCCCCTAAACGGTCTGGCTTGAAATCTTGTGCCAACATTGATGATGATTGGTCAATCACCAATAGTATGTCAATAATATCAGTTTTGGTTTCGCGGATTGTATCAGATAATCGAGGACGAGCCAGTGCGAAAATAATTAAAATTAAAATCAGGAATTTAATTCCCAACAATATATTAATTTTAATTTTTCCAGCACGAAGCATTTCTCTTGGAATCAGTTCTATTGAAGAATAACGGACAGTCGCTTCTTCTTGGTTACCTTTCTTTAGATACCAAACAACAAAAACCGGAATTGTTAATAGTAATAATAAAAAATATGGATTAGCAAATTCAATCATAAAATACCAACGAGTAAACGCTTTAGATATATGACATTTGATTTAAAAAGTTTCGGAATATTTTATCGAGTTTTATCTGAAAAACCGCAAAAAATACCAAGCAACTGCAATCCCCAAAATGCTGACAACACTAATGTCAATACTAAACCCCGTGGTGATAGTGAACAATTGAAGATTTAAAGTAAACGGGTCCCACCCAAGAGGTTTACTTGTAAGGAAAAAATCTCTCACTACACCTTCAGGGATAAGCTGTCCAGCCATTTGAGAAAATACTGTTCCCAAAATTGCACCAACCAAAATTACCAAAAAAATAAAAAATAATGAGCGTTTGGGTACGGGAATTGACATTATGATGCTCCTATCATTGATTCAAAAATAGCAATACCATCCTTTGAATTTAGAATATTTTCAGAAGCTCGTTCAGGATGAGGCATCATTCCGAGAACATTTCGTTTTTCATTTATAATACCAGCTATATCTAAAACCGACCCGTTCGGATTGCCACCGTTTATTGCCGCATAAGTAAATGCAATTTGGTCATTATCTTGCAGTTTTTTGAGAGTATTCTCATCTGCGAAATAATTCCCCTGTTTATGAGCAATCGGCATTGTCAAATGTTGACCATTATCTAAATTTCTTGTGAAAATAGAATTAGTGGTTTCAGTTTGTAATGTAACATTTTGACTCAAAAACTTAATTTTTTTATTAGTCATCAAAGTGCCTGGAAGCAACCCAGATTCTACCAAAATTTGAAATCCATTGCAAATACCTATTACAGGTTTGCCATCGTTTGCTTCTTTAATCACCGATTCCATTATCGGAGAAAATCTTGCAATTGCACCGGCACGAAGATAATCTCCATAAGAAAATCCACCCGGAATTATAATTGCATCGTAGTTTGATAAATCGTGTTCCTTGTGCCAAACAAAATCCACACTTGAATTCAAAATATTTCTAATTACAAAGTATGCATCGTGATCGCAATTTGATCCTGGAAATACTAAAACTGCAAATCTCATTATGACTCCACAATTTCAAATTTGAATGTTTCTGTATTGTGATTCGCCAAGAGTTTTTCACACGCTATTTGAGTGAGTTCTTCAGCTTTCTCTTTTGATACTCCGTTGAATGTCATTTCAATATATTTCCCAAAACGAACATCATTAACTTCTGATAGTCCGATATTATTCAACGCTTTACGAGATATATTTCCTTCCGGGTCTAGGATACCTTCTTTATACGAAATGTAGATTTTTGCTTTCATTAGTTACTCTCTGTTTCTTCTAAATTATTAACTGGTTTTATTAAAGCTCTTAAAATTCCTGAAACTATATAAAAAGTTAAGAATCCCATTAAAATTCGAGATTCCCATTGATAAAATACACTAACTCCAAAACTGATAAGGAATAACAATACTCCGATTAACCGTATATTATTTGTTCGACCTGATTTTACATTCAAAAGAGGAAATTTAGCATATTTTACACTACTCACCATCAAAAATGAAATCGTGAATATTATAGGAAGTAATAGTTTTGGTTGAGTGTATTCAGGATTTATAGATTTTATATTTTCTGTAAATAATACTAAAGCTGAAATTGCAAGAGCACTCATCGGGGTAGGAAGTCCTGTGAAAAACGATGTTGGATTTCCCATTTGCGATACATTGAATTTTGCCAATCTGATAGCTCCCATAATGAGCGGAGCACTTGCAATCAGTTCACCTGTAATTCCCGGAAAATCCTTTGTGTAAAGTGCATAAATCAAAACCGACGGAGCTAAGCAAAATGACACCATATCAGCCAGCGAATCAATTTCTGTCCCGAAAGATGACGACAATCCAAACAACCGAGCAAGTTTCCCATCGAATGAATCAAATACAGCGGCGACTAAAATTAGATAGCACGCAATTATATAATCTCCCGCTAAAGCATTTAGTACCGCTAAAAATCCCAAAAACAAATTAATGAGTGTAAATAAACTGGGAATATGACTGCGAATCTTCATCTAAAATTCTCCTATTATTGTTTCTCCGCCTATAACTTTCTGCCCCAAAGTTACGCCTATTTTGAAATTCAATGGCACAAGAATATCCACTCGCGAACCAAATCTTATAAATCCAAGATTATCTCCACGCTCAACTTCCATTTTTGGTTTCATATAATTGATAATTCTTCGAGCGATTAGTCCGGCAATCTGTTTAATTTTATATTTTTTACCTTTACCAGAATCAAACAAGATTTCTGTCTGTTCATTATCCAATGATGCTTTGTGATTGAACGCCGCTAAATATTTCCCTTTATTATATTTTGAATAAATCACCGTTGCAGATAGCGGAACCCTCTGACGGTGAACATTGAATACTGATAGGAAAATGGAAATCTGTTGAGCTTTCCCAAAATCCGTATCTTCAATTTCTTTTATCTGAACAATTTTACCATCCGCCGGAGAAACAAATTGATTATTATTTCCAGTAGAAATTCTAACTGGGTCACGGAAAAAGTAGAAACAAAATGTAGCGAATAGAATCAATCCTATATTTACCAATTTCAGCGTTGGAATTTGAAAAAAGTAAAGTAACAAAATCCCTGCGACTAAAAGTAGCACAACTGGAACCAATATTATTTTTCCTTCAGGGGCAATCATAATTGATAACCTGATTTTTCTAAGTTGGACACAATTCGAGATTGAACATCACCGGTTGCTGGTTCAAATGTTCTACCAGTCAGCTGATTGAAAAGTTCAATGTATCTTTCAGTCATGGTGATACGAATTTCATCAGTCAATTCAGGCGGAATACCATCTCCGGAAAATCCTCGTTCAATCAACCATTGTCGGATATTTTCTTTATCTAACATATTTTGTTCTTCTCCTGAATTGAATCTTTCATCATATCCATCAGCAATCCAATACCGACTAGAATCCGGTGTATGGATTTCATCAATAACAATCAATTTATCGCCAACTAATCCGAATTCATATTTTGTATCAACGAGAATCAATCCTTGTTCTTTTGCCCATTTCTGACCGATTTCAAAAAGTTGCAACGCATATTTTTCAGCTTGAGCATATACTTTTTCATCTACTAATCCATCTACAATTTTCTCTCGCGATATTGGTTCATCGTGTAAACCATATTCTGCTTTTGTGGATGGAGTTAAAATTGGTTCATCAAATTTCTGATTTTTCTTCATTCCACTTGGAATCATAAATCCATATTGACCATTTATTCCAGATGAATATTCACGCCATAAACTACCTGTAATGTAACCTCGAACAATCACTTCCACAGGTAGTGGTTTCGCTTTATGTGCTACTAGTACTTGTGGGTCAGGATAAGATTTGATATGATTGGGAACGACATCCTTAGTTTTGTCAAACCAAAATCCTGCGATTTGAGTTAATATTTGACCTTTAAAGGGAATTGTACCTAGAATGTGGTCAAACGCTGAAATTCTATCTGTAGTTACCATTACAATTTCATCATCCAAATGGAAATTCTCTCGTACTTTTCCGCTATATTGTTCACCAAAAGTATCTAACTTAAATTCGTTTAGAGTTAATGGTAATTGTTGTTTAATTGTGTTCAATTAATAAGCTCCAATCTATTAAATATTTTGTTGATATTTTTCATTACTTTATTGAGGTCAAAGAGGGAATCAATTTCGTCTTTGGAAATTAGATTCATCACATCATCATCTTTGAAAAGCAATTTTTTAAAATCTTTACCGTGCTCCCAAACCTGCATTGCGTTTCGCTGAACAAGTGCATAAGCTTCTTCTCGAGTGATTCCCTTTTTAACTAACGCTAACAAAACTTCTTGGCTAAAAATCAATCCACCTGTTTTGTTGAGATTTTTCATCATATTATCAGGATAAACCAATAAATTCTCGAGTAATGGAATCATTTTATTCAGCATATAATCCATTGCAATTGTTGAATCTGGAATGATAATTCGTTCAACTGATGAATGTGAAATATCTCGTTCGTGCCAAAGCGCTACATTCTCCATTGAGATATGTGCATTTCCCCGAAGCAGGCGAGCAAGCCCTGTCATTCGCTCTGTGATTATCGGATTTCGTTTATGTGGCATAGCAGATGAACCTTTTTGTCCTTTTGAGAAATATTCTTCTGCTTCAAGAACTTCAGTTCGTTGCAAATGCCGTATTTCAACTGCGATTTTCTCCAAAGTTGCACCGATTAAAGCTAAAGTTGTCAAATATTGTGCGTGATGGTCTCGTTGAACAACTTGACTGGAAACCGTTGCAGCTTTTAATCCTAATCGTTTACAAGTTTCTTCTTCAACTTCAGGGTCGAGATGTTGATATGTGCCAACCGCACCGGATATTTTTCCTGTAGAAATTGAATCAATAGCTGACTCCCACCGCTCAATATGACGCCCGATTTCTTCGCTCCATAACGCAATCTTCAGTCCGAATGTTATCGGTTCTGCGTGAACTCCGTGAGAGCGACCAATCTGAAAAGTTTCCCTAAATTCAACTGCTCGTTTTCGTAATACATCTTTGAATATCTGCAATTTTTTGAGAATGATTTCACCGGCTTGCTTGCATTGAAGTGCTAACGATGTGTCCAGTAAATCTGATGAGGTCATTCCCATATGGATAAATCGGGATTCGGGACCGATATTTTCTGCAAGATTGGTTAAAAATGCAATTACATCGTGGTGAGTCGTTTCCTCAATTTCGAGTATTCGCTCAACTGAAAAATCTGCTTTTTCTTTGATAACAGCCAATGCTTCCCTCGGAACGATACCATTATCTGTTAATACTTCGGTTACTGCAATTTCTACATCTTTCCAAACTTCAAACCTATTTTGGTCTGACCAAATCCTACCCATTTCTGGGGTTGTGTATCTCTCTATCATAAATTAATCCCTTTCCCGAAGTTCTAATTTAACTTCAAGAAGTTCAATTTCTCTCCATATTTTTAGTTCAATAAAGTCACCTGATTTTTTGAAACTTTCACCGATAATCCGCATAATATCTTGTCCACGATTTACTTTTTTATTATCTACTTTCAGGATAACATCACCAACAAGCAAACCAGCGTCTTCACCTGCAGAATTTTGTTCAATTTCAGTGATTATCACTCCGTCCGTTGTTGGCAGATTTAGATATTTTTGCAGATAGACATCGATTGATTGCAGATGAACGCCTGTATTAAAACTTCTTTCAACACGCCCAAATTTCTTTAAATCTCGCATTACATTTTCTACACGGTAAATTGGAATTGCAAAGCCAATTCCGATTGAACCTGTTGTATATCCCGATCCTGTCATGATAAAAGTGTTCACTCCTATAACTTCTCCAAGTGCATTAATCAAAGGTCCACCACTATTTCCTTGATTGATTGATGCGTCAGTCTGAATCATATCTTGATAAATGTGCCCAGATTCCTTTTCGCCAAAATCCATATGCAAACCACTGATAATCCCAGCAGTCGCAGTTGGCAGTTTAGCAATATCGAACAATCCCATCGGATTGCCCAATGCAATAACCCATTCACCAACGATGATATCTTCTGAACTCCCGAACTCAACAAACTGGAAATCATCACCGTCAATTTTTAGAAGTGCTAAATCTGTAGGAGGGTCTGACCCGATAACTTCAGCATTATATCTTTTTCCACCAGGAAGTGTTACAATAATTTCGAGTGCATCTTCAACTACATGAGAATTAGTTATCACATAACCATCAGAACTTACGATAAAACCTGAACCCAAGCTCTCGACTTTGTATGTCCGCATTCGAGGAAAATATCCGCCCCAAAACGGGTCAAGAAATAAATTGCTTTGCCCGCGTTTGAGCTGTGTTACATTGATACCCACAACTGTCGGTGAGCATTTTTCAATTGCTTGAGTAATGGCAGTCTGACGAGAATTGTTTATGTTATAGTCAGTTGATATTGGTTTTTCTACAAAATATATTACTAGCATAACTACTGCTATAATCATTGCTATTGTTGAAACAATTTTGCGCATTAATAAATAATCCTTTCTAAAAATAATCCATTCGCTGGAGATCGAAACACAGATAATGTTGAATGGAGTCCGTGTATAAATTGTTCAAAATCCTCAATTGTCATTCTTCCTCGTGCAACTTCCACCATAGTTCCTACGAGAAATCGCACCATATGTTGCAAGAAACGATTTGCTTTTATGTGATAGATAAATCCTGTTTTTGTGATTTCCCACTCGGATATAAAAACTATACACCTTTTGTGTTTGACTTCGGCATTTGCCTTACAGAATGAAGTAAAATCGTGGTCACCAATAACTATTTTCGCACATTTATAGAGTTTATCTGTGTCCATATCTTTTTTTACCCACCATTCATACCGTTGAGTAATCGGTGAAAATTGAGTTGTAATGTGATATGAGTATTCTCTCTCTTTTGCAGAAAATCTTGCATGAAAATCATCATCGACAATTTGGCAATCGGAAATCCAAATATCATTTTCAAGTTTTGAGTTTAATGCTTTACGAATTTCATCTGGTAACATTTTGGTTGCTAATTTGATGTTTGCTATTTGTCCCCTTGCGTGAACTCCTGAATCTGTCCGCCCAGATCCAATTAAAACAATTTTCTGTTCTGGAGAAAATTCAGTAAACGCAGATTCAATATCGCCTTGGACTGTTCTTCCATTTGGTTGAACTTGCCAACCGTGGAGATTGGTTCCATCATATTCAATTGTTAATTTGTAGTTTTTCAATTCCAAAATAGTTTAAACTGCTAATTATACGAAATTAAATTTGAAATTAGATTAATTGAAATTTGGATTTCTGAATTCCAGTATCTTTATTTCCAACTCTCCAAGACACCTCTGCTCCTTTTCCAAGTTTCTCTATTTCCCTTTTTCCTCTTCCCAAATTGCGTCCATTTCTTCGAGTGTAGCTTCTTCAAGCGATCTATTGTTTTCTTTCAATTTCTTTTCAATACCAGAGAATCGAGTTTCAAATTTGGAAATAGTTTTTCTAAGGGCTTCCTCTGAGCTGATATTAAAAAATCTGCCTAAATTAACCATTGAGAAAATTGAATCGCCTAATTCTTCTTCTATTTTTTCAAAATCACCAATTTTAAAAGCTTCTTCTAATTCTTGAATTTCTTCATGGACTTTAGCCCAAATCGGTTCTATTTCCTTCCAATCGAATCCAACATGAGATGCTTTTTCCTGTATTCTTCTAGCCCGAGTTAGTGCCGGTAGATTTTTTGGAACACCATCCAAATAGTTCCCTCGTTTTTTTTCTTTCCGTTTAGCAGTTTCCCAATTTAATAGAACTTCATTTGTTTTGATATTTTCTTTCTCTCCAAACACATGTGGATGACGACGAACTAACTTATCGCAAATTTCTTTTAGTGAATCAGCAATTTCAAACTGACCATTTTCTGCGGTAATTTCTGCTTGAAATAAAACATGAAGTGTTAAATCTCCCAATTCCTCTTTTAATGCATCGGAATTGTTTTCTTCAATCGCTTCGATTACTTCGTAAGTCTCTTCCAGTAAATACGGGATTAAAGATTTTGATGTTTGCTCTCTATCCCACGGACAACCACCTTCACCTCTTAGCTTTTTAATGATATTGATTAGGCGTTCGAATTGTTCACAAGAATTTAATTTATTCATTAGAATCTATCTCGTTTATTTGACATTTTTCCGGACTTATCATCACTTTTTCGATTCGGTTTCCTTCAAGTTGTTTGACTGTAAAAGTTCTGCTTAGAAAATCTGTTGATTCTTCTACTTTGGGAATATCACCAAAAGCATCAAACATAAATCCACCAAGAGTATCATAATCTCTGTCTTCTGGAAAATCTATTTTTAGCGTTTCTTCAATATCATAAATATTAACACTTCCATTGACAATATAATGCCCATCTTTCATCAATCTAATTTCACTATCTTCCTGATCGAAAGGATCTCGAATTTCACCAATGACTTCTTCTACGACATCTTCAAGAGTTACCAATCCTGAAGTTCCACCCCATTCGTCAACAACAATAGCGATATTTGTTTTTTTTAACTTGAAATCATTCAATAATTCATCTAACTTTTTTGATTCCGGCACAAAAAACGGTTCTCTAGAAAGCGTCAATAAACTAACTTTTGGTCGAGAACCCAATAAATATGGGAGAATATCTTTTGCGTATAATATTCCTCTAATATTGTCAATTTTATCTTTGAATATCGGTATTTTAGAATACTGTTCTTCTTTAATAATATCCATTAATTTATCCATCGAAGCGGAAGATGGCAATGCAATCATATCAACTCGTGGAGTCATAATTTCGTGAACGGTTTTATCGCGAAACTCAAAAATTGATTGTATCATTTCAGATTCTTCTGATTTCAAAGTTCCCTGTTCTTCACTAACTTCAGCGAGAATTTTTAACTCTTCTTCAGTATCGAATATTTTTTCTTTTTTAACTGTAAATAATTTCATCATCAATCGTGTTATTCCATAAAAAATGATAGATATAGGATATAACAAATTTATGAATATACGAAGTGGATAATTCACGACAGTAGCAAATTTTTCTGAATTTCTTATTGCAGTTAATTTTGGAATTATTTCACCAAAAGCAAGTATAACAGTAGAAACTATAATCACTTCAATTACAACAATTACAGATTGAGACAATCCAGCATTTTTAGCAATTTCTGCTGCAAAAAGTGCAGACAAAGAACCAATTGCTACATTAACAATTGTATTCCCTGTTAATAATGTTACTAAAAGTTGTTGAGGATTTTTTAGTAGATTCTTTACTTTTTCAGTAACATCGTCTCTGTGAGTTTTTAAGTGGAAATATGCCGTTTCAGAACCTGAAAAAAAAGCAGATAAAATCAAAAGAATTATTAGGATGATTAATAGTGTCATAAGAGTTTAGTTGATAATCGAATCTTTGATTTTATTTAGATATATATTTTCTAATTCGTTCATTTTTTTCTTTGATTCAGTATTTTCATCTTCTTCGCCTGTTAAATGAAGCACTCCGTGAATCACTAACCGTTTTAACTCCTGTTGAAAATTTTCACCATATTTTTTTGCATTATCTTCTGCTCTGTCCCAACTGATGTAAATTTCACCTTCAATATCTGAATTTTCATCTTCCAAATTAAAAGAAATTACATCCGTATAGACATCAAGATTAAAATATTTTTTCTTTAATTTCCGTAGTTCTTCGTCACCAGTGAAAATAATGGTTATTTCTCCATTTTGATGATTTTTATCAGTTAAAATTATTCGACAACAGCTTTCTATAGCTAACTGATTTATAGTTACATTTTCATCAGCTTCGTTTATAATTTGAACATTGATCATACTGCTTTCAGTGATTTCAATATTTCTCTAGAAATAATAATTCTCTGAACTTCGCTTGTACCTTCACCGATTTCCAAAACTTTAGCATCGCGGAAGAATCGTTCAACATCATATTCTTTTATGTATCCATATCCACCGAGAACTTGAATAGCTTCAGTAGATACTTTCATTGCAGTTTCGCTTGCAAACAATTTTGCCATTGCGGCTTCTTTTATGACAGGTAAATTTCTGTCTTTTTTCCAAGCGGCGTGATAAACTAAATGACGAGCCGCTTCAATTTGAGTTGCCATATCCGCAAGCTTGAAACTCACTCCCTGAAACGAATTGATTGTTTTACCAAACGCTTCTCTCTCTTGAGAATATTGCAATGCAGATTCATAAGCACCTTGTGCTGTTCCAATCGATAATGCACCAATTGTAATTCTCCCACCTGTTAGTGTTTTTAGAAATTGCTTAAAACCCTTTTCAGGATTTCCTAATACATTCGTTTTTGGGATTCTCATATCCTGAAAATAAACTGTTCGTGTATCTGATGCTTTCCATCCCATTTTTTTCTCAGGTGGATCCATTGACAAACCATCAGTTCCAGCGTCAACCAAAAATGCACTAACTCCTTTTTCTTCTCCATCTTCAACTAAAACTGAGGTAAAAATAATTACACCTGCATAACCTGCATTTGTGCAAAATACTTTTTGTCCGTTTACAACAAATTCATCACCTTTCAAAACTGCACGAGTTTGAGTAGCTCCTGCATCACTTCCAGCATTAGGTTCCGTTAAGCCGAATGCTCCAAGCATTTCTCCACTTGCCAATTTTGGTAAATATTGTTGTTTCTGTTCATCAGTTCCAAACATAAAAATTGGGGCAGTTCCCAAACTTGTATGTGCCATCATCGTTGCAGCAGTTGATGGACAAACTTTCCCGAGTTCTTCAATTGCGATAACTTGTGCCAAAAAATCCATTCCTGTTCCACCAAATTCTTCTGGCCACGGAATTCCCATTAATCCAAGCTCAGCCATTTTATTAATTGACTCCTGTGGGAAAGTTCCATTTTCGTCGATTTCTTTAGCCAAAGGTGCAACTTCGTTCTGTGCAAATTCTTTGACCATATCTCTGAGCATATTGTGTTCTTCTGTAAAATATAATTCAACCATTTCGTTCTTGTCCTTCTTTATAATTATCTATAAATTTCTATTCATGAAACATAATTATTTGTTCTTTTCAAGAGAAATTTTATTCTTCTAAATCTAAAAAATCACCACAAAGTTTAATATCTTTTAGTTCCAATTGTACTTTTCTGACACCATTCCAAACATTTTCACCGATTTCGTATAAAAGGTCCACTTTTGTGTTTACTAAAAGTTTTTCATAATGATTCCCCATTTTGAAACCGATGACATCTATAATATTTTTCCCTGCTCGTATTTGAAATTTTAATGTATCGCTTTCTTTTCCAATAAGTTTGGGAAATCCAATAATTGATACATTTTTTGATAAAAATTTTGGTCTCATATTTCCAGGACCATAAGGGGCTAAAGTCTTTAAAAAATTGATGAATCGACTGTCTAGTGTTTTAATGTCTAATTTAGCATCAATTTCAATAACAGGAATCAATTTATCCTTACTAATCCAACTTCGTGAAATTTCACCAAATCGTTCGCAAAATTCTGGAATGTTATCTTTTCTTATGGTTAATCCTGCGGCAATTGGATGCCCACCAAATCCATCTAATAAATCTCCACATTCTGAAAGAGCATCATACATATTAAAACTCGGAATACTTCGACAAGAACCTGTACCGATTCCATCCTCATCTACAGAAATTACAATTGTTGGTCGATAATACAATTCTTTTATTCGAGAAGCTACAATTCCAACAACACCGTGATGCCAATGCTCATTTGACAAAATAATCGCGTGTTCATTCTCAACATCGTGTTTAGAGTTTACTTGATAAATTGCTTCATCAACTACATCCGCAGTAATTTTTTGTCTTCTAGTATTTTCAACTTCAAGTTCGGAAGCTAGTTCTCTAGCAAATACCGGATTATTTGTCGCCATCAGTTTTACAGATCTACCTGCATCACCTAATCTTCCGGCGGCGTTAATTCTCGGAGCCATCCAAAACACTAACCTACCAACCGTAATATCCTTGTTCAATAATCCAGCTGTTTGTAGCAATGCTTTAATACCTGGTTTACTGCATTTTTGAATTAGTTTGATTCCTTGTTCGACAATAATTCTATTTTCATCAACTATTGGGACAATATCCGCAGCAGTCCCGAGTGCAATTAAATCACTATGTTGCCAAGCGAGGTTTGGATCTAAATTTTCTTTTTTAGTAATAGCTAAAGCCAACTTAAAAGCAACTCCGGCACCACAAAGTCCTTTAAAAGGATAGTCGCAATCTACTTGATTTGGATTCAAGATAGCATAAGCACTCGGTAAAATTTTATCAGGAACATGATGGTCAGTTATAATTACATCAATATCTTTTTTGTTGGCAAATTCTACCATTTCCACCGCATTGATTCCGCAATCGCAAGTTACCAATAAATCTGCACCGATTAACTCTGCAAATTCTATTCCTTTTTCTGATAAACCATAACCTTCAGTAATTCTATCGGGGATATAGAAATGTGTATCAGCACCAATGGATTTTAGAAACAAGTAGAGCATCGCAGTTCCTGAAGTTCCATCAACATCATAATCACCAAAAACAAGAATCGGCTTTTTTTGTTTGATTTGATTTAAAATTTTATCAACTGCGGTATCCATATTTTTCATCAAAAATGGATCGTGAATTTTTGAAATCCCTGAATAGAAAAATTTGCGAGATTTTTCTCTGTCAGTAATTCCTCTAAGGGTCATAACTCTAGCATAAACTTCTGGTAACTGAAATTCCTCAGCAACCTGTTTCACTAGATTATTTTCTACTTCTTTATATTTCCAAATTAATTCCAATTTACTCCAATTCGATAATATTTTGAGATCAGTCTATAAGCCGAATTCTGTATCTTCCGCAACAGCGGAACCGATGGTTATTCATCTAGTTCGAATTTCACAATCCGAATCTTGCAATCTACCCATCCCTCCTGCAAGCAACGAAGCGGATCACTTCGCAACCAATGGTTGTTGGGATTGTTTGATCTTGCTCCAAGTGAGGTTTACCCGGCTTCCGATGTTACCACCAGAACCGGTGGTCTCTTACACCACCATTTCACCCTTACCTCGTAAACGAGGCGGTTTGCTTTCTGTTGCACTTTCTGTTTCCTCAACTGAGGACCCTCCTGTTAGGAGGCACTTTATCCTGTGGAGTTCGGACTTTCCTCTCCGACGCATCGGAGCAACCATCCAACTGACCTCAAATTTGTAACTATAATAATTATTCTTCCTCTTCTTCCCAAAATAAAAATACGCCACAGCTCGGACAATTAATCAGATTATTATTCCGTTTAATCTCGATTATTGACTGTGGTGGTAAAAAATTGTAACACGATCCACAAGAACTCCTAGATATTGGAGAAACTGCAATTCCATCTCTTGCTTCTTTTAATTTTTCATAATTTGCTAGATAATTAGCATCAATTTTTGAAATGAATCCTTTTCGCCTCTTAGTTAAATCTTTTTCCTCAACTTCGGTTTCAGACAAAGATTTGGACAACTCCTCTTTGCTATTTTTTAGATCTTCGGAAGAAGACTCAATCTTTAACTCATTACTCTTAACAAGTTCTTGGAGTTCAGTTTTTTCTTGTTCAAATTCAATTATTTTATTTTCCGATTCTATTACACTATTCTTCATTGTGTCAATTTCTGATAATAAAGCATCATATTCTTTATTTGTTGTTACAAGATAAAGTTGATCCTTGTAATGTTTGAGCTTTATTGTATTATCTTCCATTCTAGAAGTTATTCCTCTAAGTTCACTTTCTAGCTCGGAGATTCTTGAAGATTTTTCCGAATTCTCTTCTGTTAGTTTCTCAATATTTTCTTGTAAATTTTGAACTTTAAAAGGAAGGTCTCCTCTTAATTCTACTAATTCAAAAATTCTATTATCAATTCTTTGTAATTCTATCAAGTTTAGAAGAATTGCTTTCATTATTTTTCTATCTCCTATTAGATATAAAAAATGCACCTAAACTTGGTGCATTTCCTAATTAGTTAGTTTGCCTGTTTTGATTCAAATCTCAATTTTCTTAGTTTTCCCATATTTTAGCATCCGCAAAAAGCCCATTAATTTAGCAAAAAATAGTAGTATTAGCAAAGGAGTGAAATCAATGTTTTTGAGATTATTGAAATCTCACATCTGTTAGATGCTGAAATCTTAAACTTACTACTTGATGCTAGTCTCGATACTTAGATAAAAAACACTTATTCAATGTTAGTTTTTGATTTTGGATGTGATTTATGATTAAATCTGTAAACTGCATATGGTTTCAACTACTATTCTCCACTTGTCACTTTACTATAAATACTCCATTTCTCCGACTATACAAATATTCTACTCGATAATTATCTATATTACATACTAAATTTTCACTCCAATAAAGGAGAAAAAATGATGCTTTCAAAATTTCAAGAGGAATTGAAAACCGCAATGAAAAGCGGAGATAAAAAAAGAATTACAGCAATTCGCAATATTTTCGGTAAACTCAAAGCTCGTAAAATAGACAAAGGTGAAGAACTTACTGACGATGAATCTATGAAAATTATACAAAGCAGTGTCAAACAATTGAAAGATTCAATCGAACAATACAAAAACGCTGGAAGGGATGACCTTGCTGAAGCAGAATCCTATGAACTTTCATTTCTTGAACAGTATCTTCCTAAACAAATGGGTGAAGATGAACTTAAAGTAATTGTTAAGAAAATTATTGGCGAAACAGGTGCATCATCTCAAGCTGATATTGGAAAAGTGATGGGACCATTGATGAAAGATATTGCAGGTAAAGCAGACGGGAAAATGGCTCAACAAATTGTACGCGAACTCTTATCATAAGGAAAAATTATGGATAATATAATTGATGTTCTCATTTTAGTTATTTTAGCACTATTTACTTTTTTTGGTGCGAAACGAGGATTCATTTCCGAAGTTAGTCGTATTATTGGGTTAATAGCTGGCTTCGTTCTTGCCAATCAATTTCACAATGAAGCTAACCAGTTTCTGCAACAATGGATTTCCAACGAATCCGTTTGTAATGTTATCAGCTATCTGGCCATCTTTATAGTAGTTGTTTTTGCAGTTTCGATTATCGCAAGTATTTTGCAAAAATTCTTCGAGTTTATTCTACTTGGTTGGCTCAACCGTTTATTGGGTTTATTACTTGGGTTCATAAAAGGAATGCTGATTGTAAGTGTTTTAATTTTTGTTATTGAAGCTTTCCCAACAACAGATTCTTTTAGAAGTAGATTGGAGAATGACTCTCGTTTGTATAATATCTGCAACGGACTCAAAGAATGGGTAATTGACAGTATGGCAATTAGAAAATCGGTAGATGATTTACAAGGAACAATTAAATCCGTTACCGATGAAAATCACTTACAAAAGGTTCAAGAATATTTGGATGAGGAATAATTCTTCTTCCATCATTTGCTAGATAAATGAAACTATCTGATTCTCTAAAAGCAGATGTCGGTTTTAATTTAATAATCGATTGGTTAACAGAACGATGCCATAATTCTCTTTCGAAAGAGCAAGTCCAATCGTTAGTACCAACTACTAAACGAGAGTTTATACAAGATACACAAAGCCGAACCGAAGAATTGCTAAATAGTCTAATTCGGGGTGAGCAGATTCCACTTCAAGATTTCCCAGATATTTCAATTTGGATTGAACTACTTCAAACTGAAGGCTCACAGCTCACTACAGAACAATTTACAGAATTAAATGATATATTGGTGTTATCAAGACAAATTCGTCATTTTACTAAATCGGATAAATTTCCTGTTTGGCGTGAAATTGGTGGGAATCTACTTGAACTAGAATCAGGTGAAAAGGAAATTTCTCGAGTTTTTGATGAGAGTTTTCAAATCAAATCGTCTGCGAGTCCGGAACTAGCACAAATTCGAAAGAAAATAATTTCTGCAGAGTCAGCAATCCATAAACGAATGCAGGATATTTTCAGCAATGCACTTAATGAAAATTGGCTCCAAGATAATAGAATTGTTTGGCAAGAAGGTCGTTTGGTGCTTCCTATGAAATCATCAAACAAACGAAAAGTTAAGGGAATCGTTCACGGGAGTTCATCTACAGGACAAACTTCGTATGTTGAGCCGTTGGAAATCATCGAGCGAACTAACGATTTAACAGAATTTCGGATTGATGAAAAGGCAGAAATCCACAGAATCCTAACAAAACTAACGACTTATTTTAGACCATATTATGAAGATATTTTCCTCTCATTTCACACTATTGTCAGCTTTGATGTACATTTATCGTATGCAAAATTGGCTAAATTTTTAGATGCAACCAAACCTATAATCAGTCAACGCGGGGATTTTATACTCGAAAATGCTAAAAATCCTGTACTGATTTTCAAAGGTGTTGATGTGATTCCGTTAAATTGTAAATTACCAAAAAACAAACGGATTTTACTGATTTCTGGACCAAATGCTGGTGGGAAAACTGTTGTCCTGAAAACAGTAGGATTGTTGAGTATTTTGTCTCAATGCGGACTATTTGTTCCAGTAAAAAGGGCAATAATGCCAATTTATGATTGTGTAGTTGCAGACATTGGAGATAGGCAATCAATAGAAAATGACTTGTCTACATTTTCCGCTCATATCCAGAATTTGAAAAGGATAATCGAAGTTTCAAATGACAGAACTTTGATTTTGCTTGACGAACTTGGGACAGGAACCGAACCAGATGCCGGAGCATCAATTTCTCAAGCATTGTTGGAAAATCTCATCGAGAAGAAAAGCACCGTTATCGCAACAACTCACTTAGGATTACTTAAAATTTGGGCACACGATGAAAAAGGAATTCTCAATGGTGGAATGGTTTTTGATTCCAATGCTCTATCTCCAACATACGAACTGAATGTTGGAATGCCAGGAAGTAGTTATGCAATTGAAATATCAACTAAAATCGGTTTACAAAAATCAATTATTAAACGAGCAACAGAACTAATTGGGGATACATCTGTTGAGCTTGAAAAATTGCTTAACGATATGGAATCTCAGAGATTAAGTTCAACAAAATTAGAGGAAAATCTCAAAGCACGAGAAATTGTAATCAAAAATAAAGAAGATAAAATTTATCATCTTCAGTTAGAAATTGAGAAAACTCATAAACATGCAAAAAAAGATGCAATCATAGAAGCACGAGAAATTGTAGCCGAATCTCGAAGAGATATCGAAAATTTAGTATATTTGATAAAGAAAAAACAAGCTGATTCCACTGCAATAAAAACCGCAAAAAATGCACTAAAAGCCAAACTTCATCGATTAGAAAACGATTTAAAATCTTTTGAAGAACCAATTCGTAATCATATACAACCTAACGAAGCTAAAAAAGGTGTAAAAGTTTTTATTCCGCATTTGGAAGAATCTGGGGAAATTATTTATCCATTAGACAAACAAAATAAGGTAACTGTGGAAGTAAATGGAATAAAGCTAAAGCTATCTTATGAACAGTTGATTTTAGAACAACAGAAAATATCCCAAAATTCTACAGGGATATCAGGTGGTGTGCATCACTATTCAGGTCCACAAAGTATGCAAATTGATTTACGCGGGAAACGAGTGGATGAAGCCATTGAAGAAGTTGACCAATTCCTCGACAAAGCATTGCTTGCTGGACTAAGTTCTGTAAATATCCTTCACGGCAAAGGAACGGGTGCCTTGCAAGAAGCTATTCAATCACACTTGAAAACACTATTTTTCGTTAAATCTTATCAATTTGCCAAACCGGAATTTGGCGGTGCAGGAATAACTGTAGTTGAGATGTGAGATGCCTAAATATGGAGACAGAAAAAAGTAGTAGCTACCAATTATCTCCTGCTTTTGTAAACATTTGACCGTTATCATATTTAACTTCCTAAGGTAATATGCGGTATTACTTCCAATTTATAAATACAATTTTGTTTTATAATAACATCATCAGAATTTCTTATCTTATCGGTTAGTTATGGCACGAATTTCAGAACAAACCATAGAACATGTTCGCAGTCGAGCAGATATTCTCGATGTTGTATCAGATTATGTTCAACTCAAGCGACGGGGTCAAAATCACTTTGGCTTATGCCCGTTCCACAATGAAAAAACAGGGTCGTTTTCGGTAAATCAATCCAAGCAAATTTATCATTGTTTTGGGTGCGGTGCAGGTGGTGGTGCCATCAATTTTATAATGGAAATAGAAAAACTCAACTTCATTGATTCTATCAAGCATTTGGGTGAACGATACGGTATTCCAGTTGAGATTGAAGGTGGTTCAGGTAGACCAAAAGAACTGATTGCACAAATTTCTGAAACACAAAATGTGGCTGTAAAATATTTTACAAACGGACTTACAATCAAAGAAGGGATCCCTGTGTTGGACTATCTTCATAAACGAGGATTATCTGACGATACTATAACCCAATTTCAATTGGGTTATAGTCCAAACTCTTGGGATGGATTACTTAATATATTACGAAAAGAGAAATTCTCTGCGGAAGCTCTGAATCAATCAGGACTAATCATTTCGTCAGAAAAAGGATATTTTGATAGATTCCGTGGACGGGTTATGTTCACAATTCAAAATACTGCTGGTAAAATTGTTGCATTTGCCGGAAGAGTTTTCAAAGGAGACGATCCAGCTAAATATGTAAATTCTCCTGAAACTCCTCTTTACATCAAAAGCAATATTTTGTATGGATTATGGGCAACCAAGCAGAAAATCCGTGAAGAAGATTTAGCTATTGTTGTTGAAGGTTATTTGGATTTTTTACAACTTTATCAGTCAGAAATTCAAAATATAGTAGCAGTATCTGGAACAGCTTTTACAGATGGCCAAGCACGAGAACTAGGCAAGTTTACAAGAAATGTAGCACTAGCTTATGACGGTGATAAAGCAGGAATTTCCGCTGCGATTCGTGCTGGTTATGTGCTTTTGAGAAATGGATTATCTCCTAAAATTGTTAATCTACCAGAAGGAATTGACCCCGACGATTGGGTAAAAGATAAAGGATCAAAACCACTTCTTGATGCTGTTGAAAACGCTGACAGTTTACTGAAATTCCATTTTCAGCATTTTAAGGGTGATACTTCTAATCCATCAGAATTAGCTAAGTTTTCCAATGAATCATTAATGGAAATCGCTCAAATTTCTGATCCTGTTAATCGAGAAGTTTATGTCAAAACTCTATCAGAAATTACTGGCCTTCGTGATGCTACGCTTTTTGAATCACTAGACACTTTACTCAAAAAGCAAAGACAACGCCAACCAACGCAAAAATCTGATAAAACTAAAGAATCAACACTTACTTCAAAGTCTTCACGGTCGCAAAGAGTTGAGGATGAAATTATTCAACTGTGTTTTGTAAAAGACCAAACAGTTAGAAGATTTTTGTATGATAATTTGGACAAAGAATGGTTTTCATCGACTACAAATAAACGAATCTTTGATGTTGCGTTTATCCATTTGCACTCTGAGTTTCCTCCAGATACTGGAGTAATTTTAGATGGACTCACAGATAAAAACGATATACAAAAATTATCTGCACTTATTTTTGAAATTGAAAAAGTGTCATCAGATTTAACTTTTGCAAAGGATTGTGTTATCCGTTTAGAAAAGGATTTTATAAGTAACAAACTAGATAAGTTACGAGAAGGTTTGAAGCAAAACGAATCCAATAATGAAGATGTTATGTCAATAATTACTAAAATTTCTGAACTCCAAAAAGAACAAAATTTAATTCGTAATAAATACAACTCAAATGAAAAATAAGATATTTGTAATTATAAGCATTGTTTTACTATTTCTCAGTTGCGATTTAGAGTCGGAAATTACTACAATTTCTAACGACCAAGATTATGATCCAGAATTTCAATTGAAGTTGATTTCTGAGGATTCAGGATTAAACAAATATTCTGCAACTGTTTATTGGAATTCAGATGAATATGACGATTTTGGAAAATGCTCACTATTTGTTAGAGAAACCGAAATGAGTGTTGTTGAGCAACAGAATTTTTGGACATTCCCTGATCTGACACCAGGAGAATTTTATACAGTTGATTGTTTTATATTCAATTCTGGCGATTCTATTATCGCTCAAGATTCTATTCAGATTTTTACTCGACCGTTGATTTCGGTAACTGATTTTAGATTTACAGAAATTCAGGATACAAGTTACTACTTTCTATCTTGGAAATCATCTACAGAAAATGAAACGGATTTTCGTTATTATTCAATAACTCGATATCCTGATGAGCAAACTGATACTAATTTCAACGATATTACTGAATCATCTTTTACAGATATGAGCACGCTGGATGGAATCCAATATGAATACACGATTGAAACCGTAGATAATGATGGAAACTCTCGTTTTGGAATTCCTATGATTACTACTTCACAATCAAATGTATTTTCACAATTTTCAGCTTCAGATAATAATCCAAATCACATCGACTTGAATTGGAGTTACAGTACCAATTTTCAAAATAATTTTTATCAAGTAGAAATTTGGAGAAATGACACAGAGGATGTCGAAGATGATGAAAATGAATCCACTTTATTAGCAATTATCATTGATCCTAACAAAACTCATTTTGAAGATAGATTCGACATCGGAACAGGTAAAACCTATTACTACCGTATTTATGGAATCGATATATTAGGAAACAGATATAACGGCGATATTGCACAAGGGAGAACAACTCCTTGAAAATTCTGACCGTAGTTATCCTATTGTTTAGTTTTTCGTGTATGGATTTGTTTATTCCACAATCAGATTTCAATTCTATTCATCTTAATGGTGGTGCGTGGGTGCAAATTTTCAATCGAGATGACGATGGTAATGTCTTAAATATTTTAGATGGAAGTTTTACACTTGAACTTTGGATAACTGGACAAAATATAGATACTGAATCTGCACCAGCTATTATTACTATTCAAAATAGTGATGGAGATTTAGAATTTGGAATATTTCGTGATTTGAATAGAGATGATGTTATGATAATTTGCACTGATGAATGCATTGAAACAGACATTACCGACTTGGATTGGTCAGAGGATGATGAATTTCATTATATTGCGATTACAAGCAATCAAACCACTCTTTCCCTTTTTCTTGATGGGACTAATGTATTTTCAACTTCAATAGATACTTTTGATATTGGTGATAATGACTTATTCATTGGAGCTTACGGAAATAAAAGTTTATCATTTTTAGATAATTTTTGGTTTGGGTACTTAACGGAATTGCGAATGTGGAATACCGATTTGAATTCGTCTACTATTTCCTTTCACAGCGACAATCCGGAAAAACTAACTGAAGAAACCGAGAGTGATTTATTAGACAACCTCAAAGGACTTTGGCGATTTAATCTTCTTGAAACAGACTCGTATGAATTTATTGATGAAAGCGGAAACGGAAATGATGGTGAAATTCGCACACTTCAGGGATATGAAGTAGAATTATCTGAAAAAGGTTGATTTTCTATGTTGGTAAAATAGTCTGTAACCCTGTAAATTTTCGCCCAGTTTAGGGCCCTTAGCTCAGTGGTTAGAGCAGCGGACTCATAATCCGTTGGTCCGGGGTTCAAATCCCTGAGGGCCCACTAAAAACTCCACTTAAACTAGTGGAGTTTTTAGTAATTTTACTTATCAAAATACCTCATAAATTTATCTATGAATATTCTTAACTTTTAGTGCTCATTTTTATAAGTGAAAGGATATAAAATGGATATTCAATCTCTAAAAAACTTCTTTATGTGGTGTTCAATCATTAATGGATCATTGTTATTTATTTGGATTTTGATTATCGGAATTGCACCAGACTTAGTGTACAAAACCCAATATTTATGGTTTCCAATTCCAAGAGAAAAGTATGATATAATATTGTATTCATTTCTAGGGGTATTCAAACTATTATTCCTATTTCTTAATTTCATTCCTTTTATTGTCTTGTTAATAATCGGGTAAAGTTTGTTAAATCTATAATGAATATTAACGGACATATTTCATTCTCTGGTGATAAATCAATTTCTCACAGAGCATTAATGTTGGGAGCATTGGCTGATGGGAAAAGCACTATAAGAAATTTATCAACCGGTGTAGATGTTCAATCTACAATTTCTTGTTTGCAACAATGCGGAATTAAAATTGTTTCAGAAGGCGATCTAACTATCGTTTATGGAAATACTTGGTGCAATCCAACTAAACCATTAGATTGTGGAAATTCAGGAACTACAGTCCGTTTACTCACAGGATTACTTATCGGTAAGGGAATTTCAGCAACTTTAATCGGTGATGAATCACTCTCAAACCGTCCGATGAATCGCATCATTCAACCATTGAAATTGATGGGTGCAAATATCAAGTGTAATAACAGTAAATTACCAATAATTATTAACTCGTCATCATTAAATGGAATTCGTTACGAGCTACCGATTGCAAGTGCACAAGTGAAATCTGCTATTTTATTAGCTGGACTTGGAGCAAAAGGGAAAACTAAAATAATCGAGAAAACTCCAACTCGCGATCATACGGAACGAATGTTGGATTCCTTGGGAGTTTCAATTCGCACTTGTCAAAATGAAATAACCATTTCAAAATTATCCAAGCCAATAACACCGTTTGATTGGACAATCCCGGACGACCCATCAACTGCTTCGTTTTTTATTTCGGCAACATTATTGCTTGATAACTCCCAACTAACAATCGAAAATTTATTGCTTAATCCAACACGAAGCGGATTCATCTCAATAGCAAAAAAAATGGGTGCTGATATTAAAATTCTTAACAAAGAAATAAATTTCAATGAAACTGTAGTAAAGCTAAGAATCAGAAGTAGTAAATTAAAAAGTGTTACAATATCCTCACAAGAAATACCAAGTATGATTGATGAAATTCCGATTCTTGCAGTTTTAGCAACTCAAGCAGTAGGGAAAACTGAAATTCGTGGGGCAGGAGAACTCCGTGTAAAAGAATCAGATAGAATCAACGCAATTTGCTATAATCTAAAAAATATGGGAGCTAATGTAAGAGAATTTGAAGATGGATTTGTAGTAGAAGGTCCAACCAAGTTAACAGGAACTAAAATCAAAACATTCGGCGACCATCGAATCGCAATGGCATTTTCGATTGCAAGTTTAATATCAGACGGAAAAAACGAATTTGACAATTTAAGATGTATCGATATATCTTGTCCAGAATTTTTTGAGTTACTAAACGACTTGGAGTTTTGTAATAATGGAGTT
Organism: Fidelibacterota bacterium; assembly: GCA_014381725.1. Classification (GTDB taxonomy): domain Bacteria; phylum Fidelibacterota; class Marinisomatia; order SCGC-AAA003-L08; family JACNLC01; genus JACNLC01. Next base: position 34,428 of record JACNLC010000040.1, read on the forward strand.
ATGGAGTGAATTGGAAAATTGGATAGTTGGCATTAATTATGAAAATTAAAAACAAGAGTTGATATGAAAGAACATTCTAAACTAAGGAACATCAATCCATCACCCAAAGGAAGGCCTTTAAATGTTTAATTTTTCCCTCATCGGCCACCCAGTTTCTCACAGTTTAAGTCCTGTTTTACACACCGAAATTTTTAGACAATTGGGAATTGATGCAAAATATTCTGCTATTGATGTGCAACGAGAGGAAATATATCAAATCCTTCAGAAAATGAGATTAGGTGAAATCAATGGACTTAATGTAACAATTCCGCATAAAACTGAAATAATGCATTTTCTTGATGAAATCAATGTAAAAGCAAAGCAAATTGGTGCAGTAAATTGTGTAGTTAACAGAAATAAACTTCTATTGGGCTACAATACAGATTGGTACGGATTTTCGATGCTTTTGAAAAATAATGGTATAAATGTTCATAATAAAACTGTCATTATTTTGGGTGCTGGCGGTGTTGCAAAAAGTATAATTTATACTTTGCTTCGGGAAGGTGTTGGAATGATTGTTATTGTCAATCGAACCATCGAAAGAGCAACTAAACTCATCCGCTCATTTGAGACTGTTAATCGAAATTCCAAACTTCTTGTTTTGCCGATGGAAGATATTTCTTCGCATTTGATGGCGGATACAATTATCATAAACTGCACTTCTGTTGGGATGACACCCAAAACTAATAAATCTCCTATTGAGAAAAATTTAATAAACGAACATCATACTTTGATTGATACAATTTACAATCCAATTGAGTCCAAATTTTTGAAATTGGGAAAAGAGTGTGGTGCAATTACAATAAATGGATTGGATATGTTTATTTGTCAGGGTTTGGCATCAATTGAGCTCTGGTTTGGAGAACCAATTTCAGAACGCGTAAATTTCGAGCAATTAAAAGAACGACTTTTGGACAATTTACAATGAAAAAAATAAAATATTTGACAGCAGGTGAATCTCACGGAAAAGGATTAATTGGAATTTTGGAAGGAATTCCAGCAGGACTTGAGATTTCAGAGGAAATCATTTCACTACAATTATCTCGACGACAAATGGGCTACGGTCGAGGGGATCGAATGAAAATAGAAAATGACTATGCAGAAATTTGGTCCGGAGTTAGGTTTGGGAAAACACTTGGATCTCCTATTGCAATGCTGGTTCGTAACAAAGATTATGATAACTGGCAAAATGCAATGTCAATAGAATCATCAACTGAATCAAGCAAAAAAGTAACTCTCCCCCGCCCTGGACATGCTGATTTGGCAGGAATCCAAAAATATGGATTTAATGATATACGAAATGTCATCGAACGAGCTTCAGCACGAGAAACGGCAATGCGTGTTGCGTTGGCAACAATCTGTAGAGAATTACTTAATGAAGTCGGAATTGAAATTGGAAGTCGAGTAGTCCAGATTCACAAAGTGAAAGATAATTCAGCAATTCCCAATATTGCATTAAGTGAACTAAACGATTTAACTGACAAATCTCCAGTTAGATGTTTAGACACAACTGCAGAAAAACAAATGATTCAAACCATTGAAAACGCAAAAGAAAACGGAGATTCAGTCGGTGGTATTTTTGAAGTAATAGCAACAGGATTACCTTACGGACTCGGCTCATATTCTCAGTGGTATTCTCGTTTAAATACCCAAATAGCTGAATCAATAATGTCAATTCCTGCAATAAAAGGTGTCGAAATCGGATTAGGATTTGAATCCGCTGAACGATTTGGTAGTGAATTTCACGATGAAATTACACTCGCAAAAGAGCACGATCATAAAGAATATATTCAAAACTTTTCAAGATTGACTAACAATGCTGGAGGAATCGAAGGTGGAATGAGTAATGCAAAACCAATTGTAGTTCGTGCTATTATGAAACCGATACCAACTTTAACCAAACCGTTGCAATCTGTTGATATTAAAAGTAAAGAAATCAAATCTGCCCACAAAGAACGCACTGATTCTTGTGCGGTTCCTGCTGCATCTATAGTCGGAGAAAGTATGTTGTGTTTTGTGCTTGCTGATGCTCTGCTTGATAAATTTGGTGGGGACAGTATGGAACAACTCAAAACTCACATCAACAAAACAGGTAAATATTAGTTAATGTCAGAAAACAAAAAATATCCAATATCCAATATCCAATATCCAATTTATCTTATCGGAATGATGGGTGTTTGGAAATCTACAGTAGGTAAATTATTGGCAGAACAATTAAATGTAGGTTTTATTGATACGGACAGAAAAATAGAAGAAAATATGTCTATGAATATCGGTCAGATATTTCAGCATTTAGGTGAAAAGAGATTTCGCGAAGAAGAAAACAAAGTTTTACTAAGCACTGGCAAATTTAACGGAATTGTATCAACCGGGGGTGGAATTGTAGTTACAGAAGATAATCGTTTTTTCTTATCAAAACAAACTACAATTTTGTTACAAGCACGACCCAATACTCTATCAAAGAGAATTCACAACTTGAAAACTCGACCATTACTTCAAAACTCAACTGACTTAATAAATAGTCTTACGGAAATTTGGGTGGAGCGAGAAGTTTTCTTTAAAACTACTGCTCAATATATTTTAGAAACTGATGACTTAAATCCAGATGAAATTGTAAATTTAATAATTGAGAAACTCAAATAATTTATGCAAACTATTGATGTAAAATTAAAATCTAATCCTTATCAAATTTTTGTTGAAACTCATCTATTTGATAAAATATCTAATTTGCTTAAAGTAAAAAATAGTGGTCAAAAATGGGTAATCGTCACACATCCCAGCTTAGAAGAAATCTATGGAAATAAACTCCAAATATTACTTTCTAAGCATTCATTTGATGTTTCGATAATCACTATTCCTGAAGGTGAAAATTCAAAGTCATTTATTGAAACTCAGAATCTTTACAGCCAATTACTAAAACTCAACTGCGACCGTTCATCAACTTTGATTGCGCTTGGAGGTGGCGTAATTGGTGATATCACTGGATTTGTTGCCTCCACTTTTATGCGTGGAATTGAGTTTATACAAATTCCGACAACACTTTTGGCGATGGTTGATTCTTCTGTCGGAGGTAAAACAGGAATTAACCTCGATGAAGGCAAAAATTTAGTAGGAACATTTCATCAACCAAAAGCTGTGTTTATTGACCCAATTTTATTGGGAACACTTCCTAACCGAGATATGGTTTCAGGAATGGCTGAAGTAATAAAATATGGAGTGATTAAGGATAAATCTCTTTTCCAATTAGTTAGTCATAATCTTGATGAAATAATTTCACTTAGCAATATCGATTTATTGGAAGATATAATTATCAAATCTTGCAAAATTAAAGCAGAAATTGTTGTAGCAGATGAGCAAGAATCCAACCATCGAAGAATATTGAACTTTGGGCATACTATCGGGCACGCTTTAGAAAATATTCTAGGTTATGATACTTTGCGTCACGGAGAAGCTGTTGCCTATGGGATGATTTGTGCAGGAGAGTTATCCAAGAAATATGCAAATTTATCAGAAGATAACTTCAAATTACTTGAGGAAACGATTCGACAACTGCATCTTCATAAATTACCTGATATAGAGCATTATGAAATTCTTAAATCCATTAAAAATGACAAAAAGAATGAAAGAGGTGAATTGAGTGTTATTTTAATTGAATCCATTGGGGATGCTATAATCAATCAAGATGTTACAGATGGTGATATTGCAAATAGTATTAAATATATTAAGAATAATTAATTTATATAATTGCATATTTTATTTGGTGTTAATTTAAAATAGCCAGTAATTTTAGGGTCTGGATATGAAGCGCCATTAGCTCAGTTGGTAGAGCAGTGGACTCTTAATCCATTGGTCCGGGGTTCGAATCCCTGATGGCGTACGATATGACCCAGTAGCTCAGTCGGTAGAGCAACGGCCTTTTAAGCCGGCGGTCGCAGGTTCGATTCCTGCCTGGGTCACTGACTAAAAGCCTTATTCCCGAAGGGAAACAAGGCTTTTTTTGTGCTCTAAAGATTTACACTTAATCAATAATAGTCAAATATATCCAAAATTAAGGACACAATGTAAACTTAACTGTTAATTGGTGATTGGATTTAAATAAAATTCATTATGTCTATGTTAAATACCCTTACAATAACAGCGGAAACCGATAAGAAAGGAGCAAAAGGAAGTGCCAATTCTCGTTGAAATCCATTAACTACTCCAAAAATCGTCCACACTAACAATCCAATGATTGCTGATAATAGAATGGTTACAAATATATCAACCTGACCAACCCAAGCACCCAAAATGATAATCAACAGTAAATCACCATATCCCATTGTTTGTTTTTTGAAAATCAGCCGAGTTATCAGAATCATACTTCCTAGATATGCAAAACCGAATAATGCTCCATATAGTGATTTCAATACAGATACTTCATTTATGAAATAATTTAGGATTAAGACTAACAATCCAACAAATAAAAGAGAAATAGGGATTATCATAAACTCTGCATCAATAAAAGATATCGCAACCAAAGTACTAACAAAGCTAGCGAAAATAATTGCATTTGACATAGGATAGTTGGTAAATGCGAAAAGCCAAATACAACCGGTAACCAATTCTACCAACGGATAACGGATAGAAATATTTTCTTTACAGACTATACACTTTCCTAACTGAAAAATATAACTGAATAAAGGTATATTTCTATAAAATGGAATCTGAGTTTTACACTTTGGGCAATGTGATCCTGGTTTGATAATTGAAATATCCCTCGGAAGTCTATAAATAAGGACATTTAGAAAACTTCCGATTATAAGTCCAAAAATAAACGGAAGAATTAACAGACCATTAGTTGGCAAGTGCATTTCCAAATTGGAAAATTGGTAAGTAAGTTACAATCACAATTAAACCGATTACAGCACCGACTAAAATAATTAGGGCGGGTTCAATTATACTTGTTAACCTATCAACGATTGCATTGACTTGTTTAGTATAAAAATCAGATGCTTTCAAAACTAAATTGTCGATTTCACCTGTTTCCTCACCAGTTGAAACTAACTGGATCATAATGGGAGGGAAAATACCAGTATCTCTGAATGCAACAGAAATACTTGTTCCATTTTCAATTTCTTTTCCTGCTTTTTGAATAGCAAGTTCGAATACTCTATTTTCCACAACTTTTTCAAGTAATTTCATTGTATCCATAACCATCACACCTGAACCAAGTAGAATCCCCATAGTTTTACAGAATTTGCTAAGAATCCCCTGTAATATCAATTTTCCAAATATAGGGATCCGCATGAAAAATCTATCCTTTATCAGCCTTCCAGCGTCTGTAAGAGTAACCAACCAAATTCCTCCCAAACCAAGAAATGATAAGAATAAAACAGATAAGATATTCTTTTGGAACCAGTCACCAGTATTAATAAGAATTTGTGTATAAAGAGGTAATTCTGCATTTAGACTTTCATAAACAGCAGAAAATTGTGGGATTATAACCGTGAAAGTTACTATCAACATTACAAACAAAAACCCAATTATAAATACTGGATAGTACATTGCAGATTTGATTTTTCGTTGAGTATCTTCTACAGTTTCTAAATATTGAGCTAATTCTTCTAGAGTTTGAGATAATTGCCCACTAACTTCACCAGCTCTAACTAAAGAAATATATAAATTAGAAAATACACCTGGATGTCTTTCTAACGCATCTGATAAAAGTAGCCCTTTTCTGATATTTTCTTCAATTATCTTAAGATACTTCTTAAACTTTTTATTTTTTTCTTCGCTTTTAAGAAAATATAAAGCCCGTTCAATAGTTAGTCCTGCAGAGAACATTGTAGATAATTGTCTAGTAAAAAAAACTAATGTAGATAAAGGTACCCTATTTCTAAAACGAGTAATTTGGTATTGCAATCGATCCAAAAATGGACCTAGAAAATCAAATGAAGTATCCTTCTGTGCAAGTTTGATAATAATATTCTTATCAGACCTAAGCTCTTCAGCTGCTTCATTCCTGTTATTGGCTTCTATTTCGCCTTCTTTTCGAACTCCATCTTGCGTGCGAATTATATAACTAAATATAGGCATTATTGACCTTCTATCGTTGACCGAAGAACTTCATAAATTGTTGTTTCTCCGGATTTGATTTTTTCAATTCCTGCATCTCGAAGTTGGGTCATACCCATTTCTATTGCTTTTTCTTTTATTGCTTCCTCATTTGCATTATCATAGATCAATCGTTTTATTGGAAGTGATACTTCTAAGATTTCGTGAATTGCTGTTCTTCCTTTATAGCCTGTAAATCTGCAGTGACTACATCCTTTACCTTGATAGAATTTCGTTTCACCTTTTGCAATTCCAATTCTCTTTAACTCTGAATCAGTTGGAGTGAATTCCTCTTTACATTTTGGACAAATAAGCCGTACTAGCCGTTGAGCCATAACGAGGTTTAAACTTGATCCCAAAAGAAATGGAGGGATTCCGATATCCAATAATCTTGTTACGGTTGATGTAGCATCATTTGCATGAACAGTACTGAAGACTAAATGACCAGTTAGTGAAAATTTCACTGCAATATCAGCAGTTTCACTATCTCGAATTTCACCAATTAGTAAAATATCAGGATCCTGCCTGAGAATAGACCGCAATGAATGAGCAAATGTTAAACCTATATCTTCATTAACATGAACTTGATTTGTACCGGCAACCTGATATTCAACTGGATCTTCAACAGTTGTAATATTTGTACCTTCTGATTGGATTTCCATCAACGATGCATACAATGTTGTAGATTTACCACTACCAGTTGGACCAGAAATAAGTACCATTCCATAGGGTTGATTAATCCACTTCCTGAAAATTTTCAGTTTGTCTTCAGGAAAACCCAAGTTTGTTAAAGATAGAGTTTTCTCACCCGAGCCAAGTAATCGTAGTACTACCTTTTCACCGTGGATTGTAGGAAGAATAGAAACTCGGACATCAATTTCTCTATCTCTCATTCTAATTTTCATACGACCATCTTGAGGAAGACGATGTTCTGCAATATTCAACCGAGCTAAAATTTTAATTCGGGCTACCATTCCATTTAGAGATGTCATTGGGGGTGACATAATTTTCGTTAACACACCATCAATTCTAATTCGGACAATTACATTTTCTTTCCCTGGTTCTATGTGTATATCAGTTGAATCTTCCTGAATTGCCTCTAAAAGAATCAAGTTAACGAGTTTTACAAAAGGTGCATCCTCAGCAGATACTTCTTCTTCAGATAACAATAGTTCTTCTTGGTTATCTTCATCACCACTAATGATACTAAGATTGGAAATTACATCTTCCACCTGACCAGATTGACGAACTGCTCCGTACTTCTTTTCTATAACTCGAGATAATGCAGATTGGCCGGCTACCATTATTATCGGATTCAAACTTGTAATTTTTCGGATGCTATCCAAAATGGCCAAATCTTCAGGATCTTCCATTGCAATCAAGATGTTCGATTCTTTAACATTCAACGCAATTACATTATTCTCTACTGCAAAATCTTCAGGTACTAGTTGAACAACTTCAATAGGTGCGGTCATCATTTCTTCTTCAAGAATATGCTTATGTCCTAGCTGAAGGGAATATGCTTTTACCAAATCGTTTTCTGAAATAACACCTTGTTTGATTAAAATATGACCAAGCTTTTCGTTAGATACTTTCTGTTCGCTTAAGGCATTTTCTAATTGTTCATTAGAAATAATTTCTTCGTGAACAAGAATATCACCTATTTTTTCAAACTGATGGTTAAAATTTGACATATATCTCCGTTATTTAATCACAATCATCATCACCTGAACGCACTAAAGTAATTTCAATCTGATTACTTGTAGTATTGATTGGATCCGTTAAAGTTACTAAAATAGATGAAGTGAAATCCTCATACTCACATAAATCACAAGATGAAGGATTCCCTGTTGGGCAATCTTCTGGATTTTGTTCAGATAATAAATCGCGAGGATATCTTATTGTCCAAGTTGCTTGTCCTGAAGGATCTGTAATAGCTGGATTGTCAGTCAATATCTCAGCTCCTGATGCAAGAAGTTGCACGGTCCCATTATCAATTTGATATTGATAGTAATCCATTAAAGAAACAGATATTGTAATATCTCCTGTGTATGTAACACCATTGTCATCTTGATTTGGAAATGTAGAATAATCCCAAAATGCGAAATCTGTATTTGCAGTCAATTCACCAGGTTGGAAAGGTAAAGTAGTTGGCTCTCCGTTATGATTATACCTGCTATCCAATATCAAATACTCATTATCTCCACTAAAAGTCTGAGCTTTAACAACAACATCAGCAAACATAGATGCTGAACTGTAAGTTGCTATTGTCCAAGCAATCCCCGGATAGGATAATCCATCAACTGGGTTTGCATTTCCTGTTTTTGCTTCACCAATGATAAAAGCTGGTTGTTGAGCTTCACTCCAATAATCTGAGTCTGTTGGTGAATTACCAGTGTTATCATCAACTAAACTGACATAAACAAGACTATCTGCTTCCGTTGTACCCCAATACGATTTATCACCTATAACATAAGTATTTGTTTCATTATAAACTCCAGAAATTTCAGAAATAGAGACCCAAACATTTGTGCAATCACTCACAGGATTTGAGTGTTCATCCCAAATGGAAATAGCAATTGGCATTTGATAAGCACCACCACCTATCGCATTAATATCAACATAACTAAAGTTAATCTCTCCATATTCTGCTGCTCCAGTAACAATAGTTACCATTGCATCTTCTGCGATTGAAATAGCATTATCTAAAGAATAATCCGTTTCATCTGCTTCAAATAGGGCTGCTTGTATATTCACTGATCCAGGTCTGTTACCTGAATTCAAGGAAACACTTGCTGTTCCATTTGAACTCTCAACAATTGCAATTGTTGTTGGATCGGTTTCCAATCCATTAAAATTGATATCATTAGTAAAATTACCGTCACCATTAGGATACATCCCATCTAGTGGATAAGGTGGAAGTATTTCGAATCTAACCTGATATGCTTGTCCAACAGGATTACCATAACCATCTTTAATTACTACAGATATATCTGTGCTTTCTTGACCTCCACCGCCTGTAACTTGGATTTCATTTGGATATGCTGGAATAATTTCCATTGTAACAGCATACGATGGATTCACACTAATATGAATTGTATCTTTCAATCCCTGTGAATTCCCAATAATATAAGCTAGACCTGATGTCCCTGACATATTAAAAGTAGCAGATGCAGTTCCTTCATCCGAAAAAAAGCTGTACGGATCAATCGAACCAAATGGTATTAGAATTCCTGAAGAATCTTTCATACTTTGAAAATGAATAACAGTATTCTCATCTGGAATATCTCCAAGTGAATCTACCATAGTTGCAGTAATATGAGCTGTTACACCATCTAATTGACCTAAATCATCATAAGGAAGATAATAGTGATCACTTTCTAGTGTTAATGAACTATTGGATTGGCTGTTTAACTTGAACTCAACAGATACTGTATCAGAAATTTCTATTTCTTCTTTAGTTATATAAGCTTTGATTTCTGCAACCCCTAAATCCATTGCAGTGGTTGATAGTGCAACCTGACATTTACCAATTTCATCTGTTAGTACATCATTGGGAACAATCAGGGCACCAAAAGCTGTCAAATTACTAAAATTCACTTTAACATTTTCTACAGCATAACCTATTGAATCTCGTACAAATGCTGAAAACATAGTTGTGTAAGTTGAATCTAAATTACTATCTGATACTAAAACAATATTGTCTGAATCATCAGAAATCAAAGTTATAGTTTGCACTTTCCCTTCAATAGGACTAATTAGTAATGTATCAGTAGTTTCTGCAATATTTCCAACTTCATCTTCATATTTAGCTGTTATTTCTATATTTCCTGATTGACCATTATCTTTGTACTTGATCCTCATCTTGCCGTTTTCATCAGTCTGAGTATCAAGTTGTTCAATTTCACCTAGAGTTTGACTTTCATCCAAATTATTGTGCATAAAAATAATGGTCTTATTTGATAAAAATTGTCCCGCATCATCCTTTAATTCTGCAGTTAGCGTTACAGTTGTTAAGCCGTAATCAGCAAAAGTCTCATCTTCGCTTGAATCATGCGTCAAAGAAATTTCATAATCATACTCATTTAATTTGAACTCAACAGATACAGTATCGGAAATTTCTGTGCTTCCACGATTTAATTCCAAATCAGAAAAATAATGAGTGTTATCTGGTAATGCCATAACTCTTTCTAATTCTTCTTTAGTAATATAAGCTTTGATTTCTGCAACCCCTAAATCCATTGCAGTGGTTGATAGTGCAACCTGACATTTACCAATTTCATCTGTTAGTACATCATTGGGAACAATCAGGGCACCAAAAGCTGTCAAATTACTAAAATTCACTTTAACATTTTCTACAGCAAAACCTAGTGAATCTCGTACAAATGCTGAAAACATAGTTGTATAAGTTGAATCTAAATTGCTATCTGATACTAAAACAATATTGTCTGAAACATCAGAAATCAAAGTTATAGTTTGCACTTTCCCTTCAATAGGAATAATTAGTAATGTATCCGTAGTTTCTGCAATATTTCCAACTTCATCTTCATATTTGGCTGTTACTTCAATATTTCCTGATTGACCGTTATCTTTGTACTTGATCCTCATCTTTCCGTTTGCATCAGTCTGTGTATCAAGTTGTTCAATCTCACCGAGAGTTTGACTTTCATCCAAATTATTGTACAGAAAAGTAATGATTTTATTCGATAAAAATTGTCCAGCATCATCCTTTAACTCTGCAGTTAGTGTTACAGTTGTAACGCCGTAATCAGCAAAAGTCTCATCTTCGCTTGAATCGTGTGTCAAAGAAATTACATAATCATACTCAGGTGAGGTTGGAGTACGAGTATCGCAAGTCCAACTTAAAATTAGAATACTTAATGTTAACAATATCCATAAACTGTGAAAAATTACTTTCCTCATTTTACTTTCTCCTTTTTCTATTTATCAGAATTAGAATCAAGAGAATTTTGTTTTTCGTTTTCCTCTTGAATATCTGTTTCGTAATTTTTGTGTATTGAGTTCTTAACAATACCTGACTCATTGCCAACTACTATTGTTGGAGTTATCTGAATAATTAAATCAGTTTTATTCTCAATTTCAACTGTATGTGTAAATAATTTTTTTCCAAGCCATGGAATTCTCCATAACAGTGGAAATTTGTTTTCTACAAACTTATTATCAGCTCCCAATAAACCAGCAATAATAATTGAATGTCCATCTTTTACTCTAATAGTAGTAGTCGATGTTCGTTTTTTAACCCATGGAATATTTCTGTCTGGTCCAATAAAATCATAAATTGAACTAACCTCAGGTGTTACAGTCGTTGTTATATGGCCATCTGAATTTACAGTTGGTAAAATATTTAACTTGATACCTACTTCTTCCCTTTGGACTTGAACTTGCCCACCAACTCCTCCGCTTGAAAGAATGTACGGAACCACATCTACCATTGAAATATTAGCTTCCCTACCATTAAGTGTTACAATTTGAGAATTAGTCAGTACTTTTGCTTTATTGTTTTTCAGAAGAAAATCTAAAGTTAAATCGAATGCAGTTAACTGCCTGCTAAACCCGATTTGTGCAGAAGGATCAATCCTCTGAAAATACAATTCGCTTGGGATTTGCCCAGTTGTCATTGGATCAAATTCCTGTGAGAATGTACCATCGCCATTATCAGTTATCCCTAAACCAGGTACAAGAGAGCCCCAACCAGAATTTGGCGGGATAGCGTTTTCAGCAATTATCGTTGTTAAACTTGCTAGTTTTGCCCAGTCAATTCCAAGTTTTTCTTCATCTGATACAGATACTTCAATAAGTCTAGCTTCAAGCATTATTTGGGTTGCTGGTACATCTACATTTTCTATAATTTCTTTTATCTCTGCAATTTTCTTAGGACTTGCATGAATCAATAATTTATTACCTGATTTATCAACTTCAATTTGTTCAGAGATATTCACGAGTAATTCTTTCACTTCCATAGCATTTGCATATTGTAGTGTTATCACATGCGAAGTAATTCCGACTTCTTCTCTTAATTTTGAATGTTTTGCAACCAAAATTGAATTACCTACAATTTCATAACTTAACCCAGCTGCACGAACAACAAGATTGATTGCTTGGTCAACAGGTACATCTTCTAGATGTAAGGTTAATTTTTCTTCAGTATTTACTCCAGGTCCAGTAACAATATTGTATCCACTTTCTTCTGCTAGAATCGATAGTATAAGTGGGATGTGAGAATCTTCAGCATGGATTGTTACTTTTTTCTCTACAGTATTTGATTGTTGTACCTTTCCTGTTTGAGCAGAATCTGTAGTTGAAAACAGCAATGCAGTAAATGTAATTACAAATAGTATTTTTTTCATTTTATTCCTATATCCTATAAATTAGTTAGTTATTATTTTGATTATTTGGTTGAAGCGAATATTCTTTAATTTCTCCATCGGTCAATATTTCTACTTCATCATTTGAGATGGAAGTAATAATACCACCAGCAATTGAATCTCCCTTTACTACAGAAAATACTTGGTTACGATAGTGAACAATAGCTCTTGGTGTTTGCCCACTGACAATTCCTGATATTCTTAAAGCACTATAAGTATAGTATGAACCTAAACTACTTTTATCGATTGAAATTACAGCTGACAAATCTGTTGGATATTTGTTAATTTTAAAATCAAATTCATGTCGATTTTGTAGATTATTTTCTAAAGATATAATCTGTTTTTGGAGGATATCGTCAGTACCGATTATTTCCTCATCGTATGATTTTCTAAATTCTTTATGAACTGTGTGCATTGAATACATTTGATAAATCCCATAGTATCCAATTATAATTATTGAAAATATTAAAACTACATCCCACACAAATTTATCTCTCTTTGACATCATAATATTACCCACTGTGTTTATTTAGTGTTAAAGTTGATATTTTCATTTCTATAATCTGTTCCATCAGTTCTTCTGGTGAACTGGCTAAAGATATTCTTTCTATCCCGTTTTTTACTTTATATTCATCAATCACAATAATTCTATTGTGCCTTTCTAGTTCAGTTATGAATTTCCCAAACTTATCAAATGAACATTCAATTGTTAGTTCATAAGGTATTTTTGTATGATTGCGAAATTTCTCCTTTGCATCAGGGGCCAGATGAATTGTTTTTATTTCGAGGGTTTCCAAAATATCAGTAAGATGATTCAAAAATATAACCGACTCCTCTTTTTTAACCGCATCTTGAGATGAAGTTGCTAGATTATTTTCAAAAATAGTATAAACTCGGTTTAAGCTTTCTGACAATATCTGTGCTGTAATCAGTTTTTCATTTGCTTTTATTTGTTCATCTTCTAAGTCCATCAGAATGTCAGGTTTTGGGTCAAAACCATACGATTTGATAATTTTGAAAGACAACATTGCTAGTACAAGAATACTAAACAAATATATACTTCTTTTCATCCTATATTATTTCCTTCTATTATTGTTTTCTTGTTTAGCTTCAACCTGAAACAGTAAGTATTCCTGTTCTCTTGTTGTTCTTCTATCAGAGCTTTTAAACTGGATTTCCGGAAAATCTCTCGAAAATAACTCATTATTAGTTAATAGATTGATTAATTCATTCACAACATCAAAGTCTTTTTTGTCTGAATAAACTCTAGATATTGCGGTAATTATCAACCGATTATTTCTAAACTCCAGCTCTGTAATAGCCATATGTTCTGGAGTTATATTTGCTATGATTTTTAATTTTTCGGCCCAAAGAATCCGATTAGTTTCAATTTTGTGCAAGGATTCAATATCTTTTTTTGATAAATTGATGCCTTCTTTTTTCAGAGCATTCGACTGATCAATCACATCTTCAATGCGGTTTTCTCTAAGATTTACAAGTGTAGATAAATTTTGTGAAATGTAATAATACCCGTAAGATATTCCTATCATCACAATCAATATAAAACCAAAGATTATCCAGCGAGTTCTTTCCTTTTTTTGTTCTGAAAGCAATTCTCTGTTAACTGTTTGGTTTAGATTTATGAGAATTAAATTTTTCATACTTTCTTCTCCAATCCTCTAATGGCAGCACCAACTGCTACTGTGTATTGAGTGGGATTTTCAATATTCAATTTATGATCAATCTTTTCACAAGGGTTTAGTATTTCGACAGTCATATTCAAATATTCACTTAACATCGCCTGTAAGCCAGGAAGAACTGCTGAGCCACCAGTAAGGAAAAAACGATTAAAATGAGTATTAGCACTTGATTTTAAGTAATACCTTAGTGTTTTTCGAATTTCATCACCAAAACTAGCAAATATCGTTTTCTCTGCTATTTCTAATCCAAAAGAGGTAGAAGATTCAGAATCAATACTATTAGTATTTACAGCATCTACACCTTTTTCAAATTTCATTGTTTCCGCTTCGCTATAGCTAATTGAATGAGCTTCCATAATTGCTTTTGTAAAATGATGCCCAGCAGTTTGTAGCTCTCGAGTAAATATTCTTTGGTTAGATCCCCACACAATTAAAGTAGAAGAGTTGTTTCCCAAATTTAGAATCACATCTACACCATCAGAAGTTAAACCATTTAATGCTAAATAGACATTTAATGCAGAAACTGGATCTGTATCAAAAACACCCGTTTTGAAACCAACATTCTGTATGATTTCATGATGTTGGTTCAATAATTTTTTTGTAGTAGCAACCAAAAGAACATTTATTTTATCTAGTTCTTTGGCATCACTCCCGATAATGTGATAATCCATTACTGCACTAGAACCATCTAATGGAATGTGTTTTTTGGCTTCAAATTCAAGAGATGAAATCAGTTCCTGATTTGACATTTCCAAAGTTGTAATTTGTTTAATACTCACAAAATTACCCGAAATGGAAGATACAACATTCTTAATCCGTTTTGGGTTAATTTTCATCTCTTTACATAAATCTAAAATTGCAGCAACCCAATGAGATTTATCAATAATTTCAGGATCAAAAACATCCATTTCATCAATAATTCTACGATTTCCTGCATTGATTAATGTATAACCGGATGCGTTCTTTTCCAGTTGAACAATTTTAACGCTATAATATCCAAAATCAATTCCTAAAGCTGACATATATTATTTTTTTTCTCCATAGTCTGATAGTTTTAGAGATATTTCATTCGTTCCTTCATATTCTATTGATGGGAAATGTGGAGGAGGTGCGCATGATAAATTCCTGTCATAATGATAATCTTTATCCATTCCTATACCAGGAAAAATATCATAAGGTCCTGGTAGATTTCTTTCCATAAATCCTCTATATCTTTGAACAACGCCACCCCACAATATTATATTACCACGAATATCACTTTGGTTTGTATATCCTCCAAAAATAGAAGGACCTCGTCCATCTCCATGGGGTGGATCGTAGAAATTTGAGGTGTTTTGCCAATATTGAATTACAAAAGACTCATTAAAAGCACAAAGATCTGCATGAATTACAATATCTTGATTACTTCCATAACTATCCCTTGCACCATTTGCCCAAGTATTTGCAATAATCACATTTGCACCAGATACTAAACCCATTATATTATCGCTTCCACCTTCGCACCGCTGTTGTGGTTGTGGTACGGTATTACCAATTGCATCTGCATTTTTTAGATTATCTGTTAACCATATATTACACCAGGTTGTATCAACAGGAGGAGGTCCATAAAAACCACCAGGCCAACCGTGCCTTCTATAAGTCATAAACTCATCTGTAACTATTGTATATCTTCCCTTAAAAGTTCCATGAACTCTGACTTGCCCACCTTTTACATAAATTACAACAGGTCTATTTGTATGCCGTGTTTCATCGAGTAACAATGCATCTTGATCAGGTTGACCAGTATGTTTATTAATTGGTTCAAAATCACAGTGAGCAAACCCATGCGGACCACAAATTGTAGATTCCATGAATTGATCATTCCCACTATTATCAACCCACTTTGCATGATATGATTGCAGTGAATCCTCATAAGAAGGACACTCCCTCAAATCAGCTCCATTCAATGTACAAGCCTCGAGGTCTCTCGGGCGTGGTAATGGATTAGCAGTGTAATCATAATTCCATTTTAAATGTGGTGGTTTAAGATACCACCATTGTTTTACACGAAACTCTCCAGATTCAATAAATTCTATGTCAGTCATAATTAAAGTATCACGAGATGCAGCTCCTGAACCATATTTTAATAATCTTTTTGCATCATAAGTATAATCTGAGGCGTTGATAAGTTCTCTATAACCAACTGGAGGTAATTTGACTTTTGGCCTACTAAGCGTATCAGGATTTCCTTGAAAAACACTATTAAAATTATGTCCGTTAAGTTCTATTGTTTGACCATAAGTAATATAGACTGTGCTTGTAAATACCGGAGGTGGATAATAAGTGCTTAACACCATTGTCCCATTTGATTGTATATTTCCTCCACCAAGGTCATCACCAGCTCCAAATGTTACATCTCTTCTTTCAGAACCTGAACCATCATAAACAAAAGGAGCACCTCCTGCTTGTTCATCATCAGTCAAATACATATATTCTGCTAAACTTTCTCTTGAAAAAGCCATTTCGACTGTTCTAGTTATTTCTTTTGTTTGACCATCCAATGTGTGTATTATCGCAACTCCTTCAACCGAACCATAGCGTAAATCTCTATAAGTTAATGAATCTGTTTTAATACCAAGTTCAACATCCCTATAAAATCCCATGTTTTCGATTTCTTCACCTTCTAATACAACATAATTAGATTCAGAATCTGCAAAAAGATCAGCTTTTACTAGATTCCTATAAACTTTTTCAGCTAAACCTGTTTCGGCATTGTATAATGCTTTTGTTTCGGCTATTCGATAATTTAGCTTGTAGCGTTTATGACTTACCCATTTAAAATAAGCAAAAACTAATCCTATACCAACAATTGCAAAAATTATTGTAATTGGTAAAATGCTTCCCTTTAGTTTGTTAACAAATATCATAGTTTATTCGAAATATAAAATCGAGGGGTGAATACCTCTTTCTTAAAATTGTAAATTCGTCCATCTTCATTATTTTGAATTGATATTTCAATTTTGAAAATAGATTGAATCAATTCCATAAATCCAGATGAGTGATTACCTACACCCGGAGATATATGGTCACACCAAAAATCCAACAAAGTCATAGAATTTTCTTTTTCCTGCTCAAAAGAAAATCTTAAAATTGGTTTATCATCAATTAAAATACCTTCATTGTTATTCGCTGAAATGATAACATTTGTATCATTTTTCTTTAGTGTTATCCGTCTAAAATTATCTTCAGTTGAAAGAGTGATATCATTAGTATATTTCAGTTGTTCGGTAATTTCATCCAATGCAACATTACCATAGTGAATAATTCTCTCTCTGTTAAATTCTTGCTCAAAATTGCGAGATACTTCAGAAAAAATATATCCCATTCCAAGCATAACTGTAGATGAAATTGCGATTGCAATCAAACCCTCAACTAAAGTCATTCCTTTAAATTGCTTATTAAGAATATTCATCATTACAAATTATATTCAATTTGTTTTACAAAAAATTCCATTGATTTATCTATGGATTCACCAAACGATTTATCTACCCATGATATTTTCGTGGATAGAATAAAATGTTTAGCAGCCGTAGAGCCATGATGTCCTGGGGTTATATTCCTTCGAGACAAATGACCAACTACATGGTTGTTATCAGATCTTTCAAATAATACTACTTCTTCAAGCGTATTAGCACTATTTGACATTCCAACTTGATTTGAGGCAATCCTAGCTTTCCAATATTCAGTATAATCACGCAGAGCATCATAAGCTTTTTCCTCAAGGTGAATTGATGTTAGTTGGGCTTTTGCCTTTGTAACACCGGTCATGATAGCTATGGATGCTGCTGCAATAATAATTACACTTACAAGAATTTCAACTAGAGTAAATCCTTGTTTGATTTTGAAAGTTTTAATCAAAATACACCTTTTTCAAAATTATCTGGATTTTCTGCAATTTGGATTACTTCCATTCGATCCACTTTCCCTTGAAGAAGCAAACGATGTAAGTCTTGATCTAGAGTCTGCATTCCCTCGGTTCCACCAGCTTGGAGAAGTGATGGTAATTGATAAATTTTATCCTCTCTTATCAGATTACGAACTGCTGAATTTGCAGACAAAACCTCGCAAGCAGGAATCCTACCCTTGCCATCTTTTGTAGGTAGGAGTCTTTGTGCAATAATTGCTTCAAGACTTTCGGATAACATCGAGCGAATCTGTCCTTTTTGAGATGCAGGAAAAACATCGATAATTCTGTCAATTGTTTTTCCTGCACTATTAGTATGCAAAGTTGACAATACCAAATGTCCTGTTTCTGCTGCAGTTAAAGCTAACTGAATTGTTTCCAAATCACGCATTTCTCCAACAAGAATTACATCTGGATCTTCTCTGAGTGCAGATCTTAACGCATTAGCGAAACTGTGAGTTGACGCTCCTAATTCTCTCTGATTGATCAAACAGTTTTTTGAAGTATGATAATATTCAACTGGATCCTCAATTGTAATTATATGGCAATTGCGATTGTCGTTGATATAATCTATCATAGCAGCAAGAGTAGTCGATTTACCACTACCTGTAGGACCTGTTAACAAAATCAAGCCCATATCTTTCATAGCCAGTTGATTAATAATCGGCGGAAGACACAGCTCATCTGAAGATTTTATCTCAGACGGAATAGTACGAAATACAGCAGCAAGTCCATTAATTTGGTTAAAGAAATTTACTCTGAAACGACCATGACCTTCTAAAGATGCTGAAAAGTCAATTTCAAGTTTTTTATCGAATATTTCTCGTTGCTTTGGACTGGTTACTTCACCCAAAATATGACGCAATATTTCGTCATTCATAACTTCCATTCTGAGTTTTTTCATTTCTCCATTTATACGAATCATCGGGATGCTTCCTGTACTTAAATGGAGATCAGATGCACCACTATCTAAAGAATATTTCAGTAATTCATCAACAGAGATCATATTATTTTTCTTTCTGACCGTAACCCTTATACTTTCCTCGTTCTAGAAAATATGTCAAGACTTTCCCTTCACCGGCCTGCATATCTGGGAGACTTGTAGCAGTAATTGTACCAATCAAACCTTCACGAGGATCTTCTGATAATGCTAAAGTGAAATCCCATTTTGAAAGTATTGATCTCTTTAAACCAAGCAATCCTTCTTCAGTAAGAACTTCAACATCAGAAGCAATTTTATGGCTCTCTTGATAGTAAATCTCAGATGCTTCCAAAATAGCTTGTACAGTTACTTTTGCATCTGATGAATAACCTCTCTCAACATATTTTAGGTATGTAGGAATAGCAATTGCAGCAAGTGCTCCAAGTATAACAACTACAATCAATACTTCTACTAAAGTAAAACCTGATTCCATTTTCTTTTTTAACTTTACTAACATTTGGATTTTCTCCTTTTTTGTGATATTTTACTAAAAGTTATCCAGTAAGTTTAAGATATATTCTGCATAACCATAAAGAAATAATTTGTAACAAAATGTTGCGAAAACAAAACATATTTTACTAAATGAAATAATATAATAATACTTACTAAAATTTCTCGTATTACTCTTGAATTATACTTTAGTTTGTTTTTACGATTTAACTTTATTTTGATAAAATATCTCTTCATAATTAGGATATTTTTGCTTTCCCAATTGCTTTCAGATGTTAAATTTAGCCGTTATCTAAAATAGAAATATTCTGAATAATCGAAGGAGTTTATTATGAAAAAAACAAAAACAATAGATTATATTTTAGGGATTATCACAGGAATGTCAATTATGTTGGCAATTTGGGCATGCACTTCAAATCCTCTAAACGCAAGTTACTCGTCAGTTCAAGAAGTGAAAGTCGTGAATGCTTCTTGGGAACCAGTGAAGGTTGAAATTGTAGAATAATCTCTGTTTTATTGTATCCGATTTGATGTAAACTTACAATTCATTTTGTTTAGGAAAATCATAAATGGCAACTTACAAAATTGGATATTATCAATTTAAACCGATATTCGGGAAATTTGAAGAAAATCTTCAAAATGTACTTACTGCTTTGCAAAATATTGAAGCGGATTTAATCGTACTTCCAGAACTACCATTTACGGGATATTCTTTCAAAGATAGAAATGAGTTGGAATCTATGTCAGAAGATCCTCAAAATTCTCAAATTATCGAAGAATTAACTAAACTTTGCGATAAACAAAATTTTCATCTCGTTACAGGATTTGCAGAAAATAATGATGACAAATGTTTCAACAGTGCGTTGTTAATTGGAGCAGATGGAATTTTGCAAACCTATAGAAAACTACATTTGTTTAACGAAGAAAAATACTGGTTTGATGCAGGAAATCTACCTTTAACAGTTACAAATATCAACGGTATGAAAATTGGAATGATGATTTGTTTCGACTATATTTTTCCGGAAGTTTCAAGAACTCTGACCTTATTAGGAGCTGATATAATTTGTCATCCATCCAATCTCGTGTTGGACTACTGCCAAAAAGCAATGGTTACACGATGTCTGGAAAACAATATCTTTACAATTACCACCAACAGAATCGGGGAAGAAATTAGACCACACGGATCTGTGAAATTTACAGGGAAAAGCCAAATTACCGCTCCCAAAGGAAAAATCATACATCAAGCAGAAGTGCAACAAGCGAATCTAAGAATTGTTGAAATTGACATTGCCGATGCCAGAGATAAAATGATTACCAATACAAACCACGCTTTAGAAGATCGTCGTCCGGAGTTTTACAAAAATAAATTAAAATGAAAGAACATCAAATGGAAAAATTTAAATTATATCGCTGGGCAATCACTCTGGCAATTATCACGGTTTTTTATAATGTTTTTGAGGGACTAGTATCCATTTATTTCGGTATGGATGACGAGACTCTATCACTTTTTGGATTTGGAGTAGATTCGTTTGTTGAAGTCATTTCTGGAATTGGAATTTGGCATATGGTAATCCGCCTAAAAAGAAATGGTGAAGAACAGAGAGATGGTTTTGAGAGAACGGCACTCAGAATTACTGGATCTGTATTTTATCTCTTGGTTGCAACTTTAGTGATTTCATCTGTTTGGAATTTAATAACTCATCATCAACCAGAAACTACTTTTTGGGGAATTGTAATATCCAGCATTTCCATTTTTACAATGTGGTTACTAATCCATTACAAAAAACAAATTGGTGGAAAACTAAACTCCCAAGCAATTATTGCAGATGCGAATTGTACTAAAACTTGCATGTATTTATCTATCACGCTTCTAATAGCAAGTACAGGTTACGAGTTAACAGGTTTCGGT
Organism: Fidelibacterota bacterium; assembly: GCA_014381725.1. Taxonomy (GTDB): domain Bacteria; phylum Fidelibacterota; class Marinisomatia; order SCGC-AAA003-L08; family JACNLC01; genus JACNLC01. The sequence goes on from JACNLC010000040.1 coordinate 55,930, forward strand.
GGAATTGATGCAATTGGCTCACTAATAATTGCAGGGTTTGCTTTTAAAGAGGGTAAAGAATCCTTCGACAAATCAAACGATTTATCATGCTCTTGTTGTTCGTGTGATTGATACAAATAAATATTAAATTTGACATTTATCATTTTCTTTTGTATTATAGAGGGTCGAATGGAATGCAATAATTGTAAATCACTTAGACAACAGAAAGGAAATTATTATGGATAAACAGACAAAACTTAGAGATGGAACAAGTGTCTTAATTCGTCCATTAACTAAAGAGGATGTAGATAATTCTTTTTCTTTTTTTCAAACACTTTCTCAAAATGATAGAAACTATCTCCGAGCAGATGTAACTCAAAAACGAATAATTGAACGACGAATAAAAGCTATGGAAAACGGGAATATCTATAGATTCATTGCTATCATAAACGGCGAAATAGTTGCAGATGGATCGTTAGAACTTGAAGAAAACGGATGGAAAGAACATGTCGGAGAACTGCGTCTCATCGTCTCCCCCGCATATCAAAGAATGGGATTGGGTATGCTTATGGCTCACGAATTATATATCAAAGCAGTTTACGAAAAAGTTGATGAAATTATAGTAAAAATTATGAAACCTCAAAACTCTGCATTACGAATCTTCCAAAGAATGGGATTTAAAGAACACGCTACTTTCCCAGATTATGTTAAAGATGTGGATGGAAATAAGCACGACTTAATTGTAATGCGATGCGACCTGCAAATATTGTGGGATGAACTCGAAAATTACTTTGAAGATTCTGATTGGCAACGAGCAAGATAGCAAATTCAATGATTCAAGAACTGATTAGACGAAACCGAAGTTATCGTCGTTTTTATCAAGATTTCAAAATTGAGCACGAAACTTTGACCGAGCTAGTTAATTGTGCAAGATTATCTGCTTCCGCAAAGAATTTCCAACCGCTGAAGTATATTCTTGCTTGTGATTCCAAGCATAATGATTTGATTTTCCCAAATTTGGCTTGGGCTGGTTTTCTTAAAGATTGTGTCGGTCCTAAAGTTGGTGAACACCCCTCAGGGTATATAATCATTCTATCGGATAATAAAATACAGAGTCACCGGGTAAATTGTGATTTGGGAATCGCTTGCCAAAGTATTTTGCTGGGAGCAACCGAAAAGGGATTTGGTGGATGTATAATCGCGGCTGTAAATAAAACTGAATTGCGTAAATCACTCAACATTTCTGATGAATATGAAATACAATTAGTCATTGCAATAGGAAAACCAAAAGAAACAATTGTTATTGATGAAATAGACAACGAAGAAAGCACAAAATATTGGCGCGAAGATGATGGAACGCATCATGTTCCCAAGCGTAAATTAGAAGACATTATTTTGGAACTGAAATGACTAAGTTAATCTTACTATCAAACGATGACGGTATTTGGGCTGGTGGTTTAAAAGCTTTATACGATGGAGTAAAAGATTTGGGCGATGTTTGGGTGGTCGCTCCCGACACTGAACGAAGTGCAACAGGACATGCAATAACTCTTTCTACTCCAATTCGAGTAAAAGAAATTGATTTTCACAATAAAGGAATCACAGGTTATGCTTGCTCAGGAACTCCAGCAGATTGTGTAAAAATAGCAGTTGATGCAATACTTCCACGAAAACCTGATATTTTAATTTCTGGGATTAATCACGGAGCAAATCTAGGAGTGAATGTGCTTTATTCCGGAACTGTATCTGCGGCAACGGAAGGAATGTTATTAAATGTTCCATCAATTGCAGTTTCACTTGCAACATTTAAAAAAGCAGATTACTCTTATGCTCAAAAATTATCTGCTATAATTGCTGAAAATGTAATTAAAAACGGGCTCCCCGGTGAAACTCTACTGAATGTAAACATCCCTCCTGTGCCCGAAGATAAAATTGCCGGTATCAAAATTACTAAACACGGCCGTTCTACTTTTAAAGAACATTTTGACAGAAGAGTTGATCCGAGAAATCGAGTATATTATTGGTTAAGTGGAACAGAAGCGGAAATTCAAGAAGACTCTGATAGAGATGGAGAAGTAATAAAACAAAATTTCGTTTCAGTTACTCCAATCCACTACAATCTGACTGATGAAAGTAATTTTGATAAAATCGGGAAGTGGAGTTTGTTTAACTGAATTTAAACTATGAGTGATATTGTTATTTTTTCACATCTGATTATTCCGGAATCGGAAATCAAATTTTCCGCATCAAGAAGCAGTAAACCCGGTGGACAAAATGTAAATAAAGTATCCACTAGAATCACACTTTACTTTGATATTAATAATGCATATTCATTGGATGATTACCAAAGGGACAAAATTTTATCTAAACTTCACACAAGAATAAACAAAGATGGAATTTTACGAGTAAGCTCGCAGAAATATCGAACTCAAAAAGCAAACAAAATTGCATCAATCGAACGATTTATTGAACTAATCCAAAATGCATTAAAGGAAACTCCACGACGAAAACCAACGACAATCCCAAAATCTCAAAAGAAAAAGCGTTTGGAAGATAAAAAACACAGAAGTATCACCAAAAAACTCCGATCAAAGGAAATTTCATTGGACGAGTAGTTCAAAAATATATCACAGAATTTTCTCTAAGAATGCGTAAAATACCAACCAGTTTTAATATAAAAAAGAACAAAGTAAATACTATGGCAACGGAAAATAAAATACCCAAGCTTAAATGGGGTATGATTGACAAAGCTGGGAATATCCAGCAAAATGACTGCACATACTTCAACGGTCGTGTGGTCGGACAGATAACAGATAATAATTATGATGAAGTAGTTAACGAACTTACTTCTCATTTTGAAACACTTCAGAACAAGTATTTGGATTTGGAAAAGTCGATCCAGTCAGCGAATGCTAAAATAGATTATCTGATTCAAATTGACGGATTGATTGAATATCTTCCCCAAGTTGATGCTTTGGGAGATTTTGAAACTTTGATGTCTAATCTTGAAGAACTCAAGTCAGAAATTATTGGAGATCCAAAAGACAACCTGCAACAAAAAGAAGAAATTTGTGCAGAAGTTGATAAGTTGAATTCTTCTGATAACTGGATAAATAATATAGGGAAAATCCGCGAATTTCAGAAAAAATGGGAATCGATTGGGCCAGTTCCAAAAACTAAAAATAAATCTATAGAACAGAGATTTCAGTTATCTATTCGGGAGTTTTATTCACATTATCGAAAACAACTCGGTGATAAAGAACAAAATCATATTCAAGAGAAAGAAGAAATTTGTAAAAAAGCTGAAAAATTGAGCACATCTCGTTCGTGGAATACTACATCAGAAGAACTTCAACAATTGCAAAAAGATTGGCATAAAATCGGAAAAGTATCCCACGAAATGGAAGAAGAAATGTGGGGTATATTTCAGGGATTTGTAGATAAATTCTATACTCGTCGCCATACTTATTATGACAAAATTGAACAACGCCAACGCGAAAATTTGATGCTAAAGGAGAAATTTTGTAGTCTCGCAGAAGAAATTCTCTCTTCGATAGATTGGAATCATGCAGAATTTTCATTTCATAAACTTGAAGAAGATTGGAAAATAGTTGGACCTGTTCCTAAAGAAAATACTAAGGATCTTCGTGATAGATTCCAGAAATCAGTCAAAGCATTTAACAAACTTCGTGAAGAACATCAAGAGGAAATTGCTCAACTACAAAAAGACAACTTTGAGAAAAAAGAACAACTTTGTAAACAAGCTGAAGAATTTAGCAATTCAAACGATTGGAAAACAGCATCTCAAAATATTGATGAACTTTTCAAAGAATGGAAATCTATTGGATTTGTTCCAAAAGACAAAGAAGATAAAATTTGGAAACGGTTCCGTGGTGCCCTAAACATATTCTACAAACGACGAAAAGATAATTTCAAGGAAATCAAAAAACAACAACATTTAAATTTAGAAAAAAAAGAAATACTGTGTGCCAAGGCAGAAGAATTAAGCACATCTGAAGATTACCAAAAAACAACGAATGAAATAATCAAGCTCCAAAAAGAGTGGAAGACTATTGGATTCGTTCCAAAAGAGAATTCAGACGAAATATGGAAACGATTTCAGACTGCTACACAAAGTTTTTTCGATAGAAGAAACAAACATCTAGAAATTGAATTTGTTGAAAACTTGAAAAAGAAAACTCTAATTTGTGAATCTGCTGAAAAATTATCTAAATCTACTGATTGGAAAGAAACTGCAGGCCTAGTTAAAGAATTGCAAAAGGAATGGAAACAACTCGGACCTGTTCCAAAAGAAAATGAAGATGCAATTTGGAAACGATTTCAGGATGCTACCCATGTATTCTTTGAGAATCGGAATAAATTTTATCAAGAACAGGATAAAGATTGGCAAAAACATACCGGAGATTTAGAAAATATCTGCAAAATTGCTGAGAATATTGCTTCGTCTGAGGACTGGAAAAAAACAAGTAAGAAGTTTGAAGATTTAGAAAAAGAATGGACTGTTGTAGGTTTTGTTCCAGATGAAGTAAAAGAAACAATTAGAAACAGATTTGATAGAGCAAAAGAACGATTTACCAAACGGTGGAACTTTTTCAAAAAGGAACAAAAAGAAGGATTCTACAAGAATCTAGAGAAGAAAATAAAATTATGCGAAGAAATTGAAAATCTCGATTTTACTAAAGATGCTCTAAAACAATCCATCAACCGAACAAAAGAAATCCAAGAAGAATGGAAAACTATTGGCCATGTTCCTTGGAAACAAAAGGATGAAATTTGGAAACGATTTCGTAGTGCTTGTGATAGAATATTTCGTGTGTCTCGTGCTGAAAGGGAAACACAATTCCTCGATTGGCAAAAACGACTTCACGATGTATTAAAACAAAAAAAAGAACAACACGGATATCTGAAAAGGTCAATCGAATACGATGAGAGGAATCAATCGAGTTTTGAGAAATCAGTCAAAAATGTGGATGCTGATTGGAAAGCTGATTTGCTCAAGTTAACACAACAAGACAGAAATTCGGAAATCGATTCAAAATTAGACTCAAAGAAAAAACGACTAGCCAAACTAGAACACGATATAAAAGATATTGAAAAGAAATTGAAGTGAAGTCGGTTCTAGGTTCACCGCTAATTACGCTAATTTCACGAATGTTGGATTTTAGTTGTCTCAAAACAATAGTCTTTTCCGCTAGTGATTTTCTGAATCAGATATTTCGCGATAAAAAAACTAACACTTAATCCGACTAAACCAGATATAAACATTACAATTTCTTGTGAAATATTTAACTGAGGATTAATCCAAAATACTAAGAACATTCCTGTTAGAAAACCCAATAGCGGAATACCATATTGAATAAGTGAAAACTTTAAAAACAGATTTTCAGTTTCGGAAATTACCACTGTATCACCAACTTTTGCATCTATCGAATTTAACGCAGTGACGCTATGGTTGTCATTCCCACCAGACTTGCAAATTATCTTTACCGAACAATGTTCACAGGAATCCTCTACCAACAATTCGACATTTGCAATTTCTCCGTTTATTTCACGAACAATCCCTGAATGTGAAGTTTCTGCTGTCATAATTTAAATAGAAATTTGCTCTGTTGGTTGAGATTCGTGTTCAATAATCACCAATCCTTTAGTTGAACATTTTTCCGTAGGTAATTCAGGATGTTTCCCAAACACATCATAATTTATTTTAGCAAGATGATTATCCATAAACATTGCCCCTTCATCAACTGCACGGACGCAAATTTGGCAACCAATACACGCTTTGGTGCACACAGTGCGAGCAATTTTTGGAGCATCGTGATTTTTGCAAAGCACAAATAATTTATTGGAAATTGGATGGATTTCTATAATTTCACGAGGACACGCTTCGGCACATTTGCCACAACCAGTGCATTTGTCTTTGATAACTTCCGGTAATCCATTTTCTGTCATAAATATTGCATCAAACGGACAGGCATCCACACATTCGCCAAATCCAAGACAGCCATAATTGCAGAGTTTTTCTCCACCACCCATCAACTTTGCAGCAGTGCAAGTTTGGATTCCGTGATAATCTGCTTTTTTTGCAGTTTCGTCATTTCCTCCTCTGCAAATGATTCGTGCAATTTTCTTTTCTCCCGCAACTGCTTCAATTCCCATTATTGTTGCAATTTCTGCAACTGCATCTTCCGTGCTAACTGGACAACCATCAATCCCGATTTTTGCATTGACCACATTTTCTGCAAAACTATTACATCCAGGAAGACCGCACCCACCGCAATTTGCACCGGGAAGTTCATCCGCTATTTGTACAATTCGCGAGTCTTCTTCTACATAAAGTTTTTTGTTAGCAATTGACAGTCCGGCAGAAAACAGAATTCCCAATCCACCCATACTTACCATTGAAATTAAAATCGCATTAATATCCATAAATATTTTCCTTAATTACTGCTGAGAACTGAAAGAACACCGAGAGTCAAGAAAGTTGTTATAACTCTCTGAATTCCATTCTTCAGCAATTTACAATTAAAATTTATCAACAAACCTACTTTGCACCATCTGCGGTAAATTTAAATCAGTCCTGCAAAACCCATAAATGCTAGTGCTAAACTACCTGCGACAATCATTGTAATTCCTGCACCTTTAAAATATTTTGGGACTTTCGCCAATTCCAATTCTTCACGGATTCCTGCCATAATTACCAACGCTAAAGTAAAACCAGCACCTGCTCCAACCGCATAAATAATGCCATCAACAAACGAATATTCTTTTTGAACTGCAAAGAGTGCTAGTCCCATAATAGCACAATTTGTTGTGATTAACGGTAGAAATATTCCGAGCGAATTGTATAGCGGTTTACTCATTTTTTTGATGAACATTTCCACCAATTGAACAAGCGAAGCAATAACTAAAATAAATGAGACCGTTTGCAGAATACTCAATTCAAATGGAATCAAAATGAAATTATTAATTATAAAAGTTACAGCCGCAGTAATCGTCATCACAAAAGTTACTGCTATTCCCATACTGATTGCAGAATCCACTTTTTTGGAAACTCCGACAAACGGACAAATTCCCAAAAACTGAGATAAAACAAAATTGTTTACAATTGCAGCAGAAATAAATAATGTTAGTAAACTCATCAGTTCACTCTCCTTTCATTTATCCAATTTGAAAGTCCGATAAAAATTCCCAAGGTCAAAAATGCTCCAGGTGGTAAAATCATTACCAGCCAAGTATTGAATGATTCCGGCATAATAGAAATCGCAAAGATACTTCCTTCTCCAAGTAACTCGCGAATCATTCCCAACAAAGTCAAAACCCAAGTAAATCCAATTCCCATTCCGATACCGTCAAGGATTGAACGACCTACATTATTTTTTGATGCAAAAGCCTCTTGTCGCCCGAGAATTAAACAGTTCACCACGATAAGAGGAATGAATGCCCCGAGCGCTTTACTAATGTCTGGTGTATAAGCCGCCAAAAATTTATCAACTACAGTAACGAAAGTTGCAATGACCACAATGTAACTTGCAATTCGGACTTGTGCCGGAATGATTTTCCTAATAACGGAAATCAAAATGCTTGAACACAGCAAAACGAAAGTGGTTGCCAACCCCATAGCAACTCCGTTTACAGCAGAATTTGTTACTGCCAATGTCGGGCAAAGTCCCAATAATTGAATGAGCACAGGATTTTCGTTCCATAAACCTTTGACGACCTCGTAAGTCAGTGAGTTTGATTTCTTTGCCATTAAATACCTGCCATTTTCTGATTGTATAAATTTTGAACAATTTTAACTTGTTCAATGATTATGAACACCACTGCTTTAGATGATATCGTTGCACCTGAAAGAGCTTGGATTCCTTTTTGGGGATTTTTCGGCTTACGATTTTTCACAACTGCAATATTTGGTTCAATGCCCATTAGAAGCCCAACAAATTGTTCTCTAAACTCATCATCTTCAATTTTATTCCCCAAACCTGGAGTTTCAGTCTGCTCTAAAATTTCGATTCCAGTAAGTGCAGAAAAATCTGGAAGAATTCCAACCATTAGTGTCAAATCCGGAGAAAATCCATTTCCCTTTGCTTTGAACGCGAAGCCAACCGTTTCTTCTTTTAGTGTTTTTCCAATATATAAAGTGATTTCTTCCGATAGCTTCAATTCTTCATAATTGTCATATTTTGGAAGAACCGTAGAGATTGCTTTTTTAAGAACTTTTAGACGATTCTCCTTAATTTTTGGAGCAGTAATTCCATTCCAAAAAGATAAAATCCCCCCAGAAAGAGTCGCAATTACTGTCAAAACAATTATCATTTTTGCTGATGTTTTCATTTTGAACCCTCCCCAAAGAATTTTGGTCTTGTGTATCGGTTTATCAGTGGAGTTACCGCATTCATCAAGAGAATGGAATACATAACTCCCTCTGGAAGTCCACCAAACAATCTAATAACCACCAACAAAATTCCAGCACCAATTCCAAAAATCCACGCACCTTTTGGAGTTATCGGAGATGTTACCATATCCGTTGCCATAAAAAATGCACCAAGCATCAAACCTCCTGATAATAAATGAAAAGTTGGGTCCGGATATTTTGGATTTATCCACCACATTATCGCACCGAAAAGAAACACCGTTCCAAGATAGCTGACGGGGATACGCCAATCTGCATATTTTTTGATGAGCAGAAATCCACCACCAATAATAATCGAAATTGCAGAAGTTTCACCTAACGAACCACCGATATTCCCCCAGAACATATTAAACAAATCAGAAGTTTCTCCCTCAAATTTGAATAATCCAAGTGGAGTAGCCGCTGTAACTCCATCTACAATTTTTGAAAGATAAACATCAGTTTTGGGGAATGTCCAAGTGGTTATTGCTACCGGAAAACACGCCTGTAGAAATGCACGACCCAACAATGCCGGATTGAAGATATTAAAACCAAGTCCACCGAAAATATGTTTCCCGATTACAATGGCAAAAACCGTTCCGATGATTGCGGAAGTGAGAGTAAAACTTGGAGGTAATGTCATTGCTAATAAAAGTCCTGTGATAACTGCACTTCCGTCAGGGATAGTGAACTCTTCTCCTTTAAGTTTGTTCATTAAACATTCTGCTAATCCAGCGGAAATGACACAGGTGCTCATCATCCACAATGCAGGAAGGCCAAAGTAATAAATGCTCAACACAACAGCCGGAAGCAATGCGATGATAACCGTCCACATTATTTTTGGAACGCTATCTGTAGTATTTAAATGAGGTGAGCTGGAAATTATCAGCGGTTGCCTATCCAATTTAAACAGTTTATCTTTTGGATTCTTCTTCGGCTTAACCTTAACATCATTCTTAATCACTTTTTCTTCCATTAATTCTTGCTCCTTACCATTTCACCAACTTTCAGTTTTCCAATACGAATCCATTGCACTAACGGGATATTTGACGGGCACACAAACGCACAAGAACCACATTCAACACAGTTAAGTATGCCGGTTTTATTTGCTTCTTCTAAAAGTTTATGCTCAGAATATCTCGCTAATTTTGTTGGCAATAAAAACATCGGACACGCAGATACACAGGTTCCGCATTGGATACAAGGATATGAAGTCCCGTTTGTGGATTTGTCAGTTCTGCATACGATACCACTCGTGGCTTTTACAACTGGCACCGATAAATCCCATTGAGATATTCCCATCATCGGACCACCCATATAAACAGTAGTAGTTTCTTCTTTTAGTCCACCACACTCATCAATTAATTTTTGAAATGAAGTTCCAATTCTGGTCATCAAATTTTTGGGTTCGGTAACACCATCACCGGAAACTGTAACAATCCTCTCAACTAGCGGTTTACCATCAATTACAGCGTTGGCAACGGCAATTGCAGTACCAACATTATTGACAACTACTCCAACATCCATTGGAAGTCCGCCCGTTGGTACTTTTCGCTTTAGCACTGCTTCAATAAGCATTTTCTCTGCACCTTGCGGATATTTAACTTTTAACGGTATAACAGTAAAATTGTAGTCGGATTTCTGGATTTTCCGTGTTATTTGTGAAATGGCATCCGGCTTGTTGTTTTCTATACCGATATATCCTTTTTTAACACCAAGGACTTTCATAATAATCGCCATTCCATCTAGAACTTCATCCGTCATTTCTAACATTGCTCTATGGTCTGATGTCAAAAATGGTTCGCACTCGCAACCGTTTAGTATGAAACTATCGATTTTCTTTTCTTCCGGTGGTGCTAATTTGATGTGAGTTGGAAATGCCGCTCCACCCAAACCAACAATTCCAGCTTCATTTACAATGGATTTCAATTCATCAGTTGATGCTAATTGCCAATTTTTTGGGACATCTAATAGTTGCCAGTCATCATCACCAGTTCGTTGAATTTTGATCATCTGTGTTTTGGTGCCAGCAGGATGCAAATAGGAGTCTATAGTCTTAATTTTACCTGTAACAGTAGAATGCACAGGACTGGAAACAAAGCTCTCGCTTCTCCCTATAATTTGTCCGGTTTTGACTTCATCGCCTTTTTCTACAATAGGATTACACGGTGCACCGATATGTTGTTGCAATGGAATACACACTTCATCAGGGATGGATAAAACTTCGGTTTGTTTATTACAGGTAAAATATTTGAATTCTTTGGGATGAATTCCCTTTTTGAATGATAATAATTTCAATATGCCGTCTCCTCAAAGCTCAAATCAATTCATTTTATTTCTCTAAATAGTAAATCCTAATATATAACCAGACATCTAATTTGCGATATTCGGATAATAGCATCCAATTATTTTAGTTAAAATATTTTAACAATTTTCAACTTGAAACATATCGGACTACAGTTTCCTTTTCTTCTTTTCTACTTTCTACTCTTGTCAATAAATTGTGATATGAGTTTTGAAGGTAAAAGATGCTATTTTGATATTGCGGCTACAACTCCGTTAGACAATGATGTTGTTAATAAAATGTCTGATACTATGCAACGAATATTTGGGAATCCGTCCAGTATTCATTCGTTCGGGCAAGAATCCAAAATTGTGTTGGAGAAAGCACGCAAACAAATTGCTACTGCGATACATTGTAGAACAAGCGAGGTGTGTTTCACAAGTTGTGGCTCAGAATCCAATAATATGGTGCTTAAAGGGATTTTGAAAAAAGGTGATCATTTTATTACAGGGTCAATCGAGCATCCATCTATTTTGAAAACAGCCGATTTCCTTCAGAATAAAGGTGTGGAGATTACGCTGATACAACCTGATAAATTCGGCACTATATCAATATCAAAAATAGAAGAATCGATTAAAGATAATACAAAACTCATTTCCATAATGTCTGCTAATAATGAGTTGGGGACTATCAATCCCATAAAAGAAATTGGAGATTTGGCAAAACAAAATTCTATATTATTTCATACTGATGCAGTTCAATCATTTGGGAAGGTTCCGTTTAACGCTTCTGAACTTTTATGCGATTTTATAAGCATTGGGGCTCATAAAATTTATGGTCCGCGCGGTGCAGGTGCATTGATTATCAAAGCAGGAAACAATCTATTCCCACTAATTCACGGTGGTGGGCAGGAGAGTAATCTCAGAGCGGGAACAGAAAATATAATAGACACTGCAGGATTTGGAAAAGCATCAGAAATTGCTGTAAATAATCTTGAGAAAAATATTCAAACTATTAAATATCTGTCAGCACATTTTCTAAAGGGATTAGATGAAAACAAAATCGAATATAGGATTAACGGCACAAACCAACTTCCCGGAATTTTTAACATTACATTTTTCGGAGTTAATGCAAACGATCTGGTTATCAATCTCGATATGGAAGGCATCGCTATTTCTGCTGGCTCTGCGTGTTCTGCTGGTGTTGTAAAACCGTCTTCAACACTTACAGAAATAGGGATGACACCGGAATTGGCTTTGTCAACGGTTCGTATTTCATTTGGAAAGTTAAACACTACTGAGGAAATTGATTACTTTATTCCAAAACTTTCTGACATCATCCTAAGGTTGAAAAGTAGCTGATGAAAAAAGGGAAAGTTCTCGTTGCAATGTCTGGCGGAGTCGATAGCTCAGTTGCCCTATTAAAAATTCTCGAATTGGGATATAAAGCCGTTGGTGTTACAATGAAATTATGGGAATATGACGATGTTGGCGGAAACATACTTTCAGATACTAATTGTTGCTCAATCGAATCTGTTACAAAAGCCAAAATGGTTTGCGATCAGATGGGAATTCCACATTACACTTTAGATTTTACCGATATTTTCAAAAAAGATGTTGTAAATAATTTTATAGAAGAATATCTATCAGGCAGAACTCCAAATCCGTGCGTTCGGTGTAATTCACATCTCAAATGGGATGCACTGCTTGAGCAGGCAAAAAAACTTAATGCGGATTATATTTCTACTGGTCACTATGCTAGAATCGAACTTGTCAATGGTGAGTATTTTTTGAAAAAGGGAGTAGATCCGAAAAAAGATCAGTCCTATGTTTTGTGGGGCATCTCAGAGAATACACTTGAGAAAACTATTTTTCCGCTTGGAGGATTAACCAAATCTGAAGTTCGAGCCATCGCAAAAAAACATAATTTGGAAAGTGCCAACACTCCTGAAAGTCAGGATATTTGTTTTGTGCCAGATAACAATTATAGTCGTTTTCTTAATGATACTATTCCAAAGGAAATGAAAAATATTCAAGGTGGTGATATCATTGAAAATGAAAAAGTTGTGGGGACACATAGTGGTTACACAAATTATACAATCGGACAACGAAAAGGATTGGGCTTGTCTAATCCGGAACCGCGATATGTGCGAAAAATAAATTCTACAGAAAACACCATTGAAGTTGGTAAAAAAGATTCACTTTTCTCGAACTTGTGCAAAGTTACTGAGGTAAATTGGTTAGTAAATCATCCGGAACTTCCTCGTAATGCAGAAGTTCATATTCGGTATAATAGTCCGGGAGCTGAGGCAGAAATAAGCGGAAGTCTAACTGAAGTTTTGGTTACATTTGCTGAACCGCAACTCGCTATTACGCCCGGTCAATCTGCTGTTTTTTATGATGGAGATATTGTTCTTGGTGGCGGAGTGATAGTTTAGATTTATGATTTAATATTGGAATTTATACAATGAATTATTCTAAAAATAATAATAGACAGTTGTCGGTTGTAATCCTTGCCGCAGGTAAAGGAACAAGGATGAAATCCGATTTACCGAAAGTGCTTCATGAGGTTGGCAAGATTCCGATGGTAGCCCATACTGTAAGGTTGGCGAAATCCATTGGATCTAAAAAAACAATTGTGGTAATCGGACATAAATATGAGTTGGTCGAGCAAGCACTGCAAAATGAATCTGTAGAATTTGCTTACCAACTCGAACAAAAAGGCACCGGTCACGCTGTTGAACAATGTCGCAAACAACTACAAAATTTTAGTGGAGATGTGTTAGTTCTATCGGGGGATGTTCCATTGCTTTCTCAACAAACCATCAAGAATTTAATTGATCTTTATTATAAGACCAAAGCAACTGCATCGTTGCTATCAGCAGATTTTGATGACCCAACAGGATATGGTCGGATAATTAGAAATTCTGATGGAACTTTAAATAGGATTGTGGAACATAAAGACGCGGATGAAACTGAACTTGCTGTAAAAGAAATTAATGCAGGAATTTATATCTTCGATTCGCAAACACTTTTTCGGTTAATTTCGGAAATTAACAACGAAAATGTGCAACAAGAATACTACCTCCCAGATGTGTTACCGTTAATTTTATCAGAAAAAAATACAGTAAGTGTTGATAAAACCAAATATATTTTGGAAATTCAAGGGGTAAATACGGAGCAACAATTAGATAAACTAAATGAGGAATATGCTAAACTTCATTAGACTTACAATAATAACATTCATCTTTTCCGTCGGGAACTTGACATTAGGACAGATTCTTTTGCCATCAAATGAGGATTTAACTTTTGCTCAATCCGAAAATTCGTTCTTAAATCCAAACAATTTAACGATGAATCAGAGTGTATCATTTATGACATCAACAGGAAAGGGGTTTACAAGTTCCGTCGGGATGTACTCGAATTACATCAATTATCAAATTAATCCAAAATTAAATATATCTACAGGAATTCATTTTATTCAACCATCAAATACAGGGATGTTTGATAATCCAAATAGTCTAAGTTTAAATTATGATTTTCATCTAAATTATCAAATTTCTGAGAATTTTCGATTTGAGATGAATGTGTCTAATATCGGGATACAGAATTACAATTACAGAAATTATTTTTTCAATCAATAGCGGACTGCGTTAAATGGCAAAAAAGAAGCATAAAAGACAAACTAGGAAAAAGAAAAAATCTACGGATTTCAAAGGATTATTTTCTAATCTTCTTATTTTTGGACTTGTAGTAATTGTAATGGGATTTGTTTGGTCTGTAATTAACAACTGGGATTCTGACAAATATTCTAGTTTCGACCCAAAGACTGATTTACCAACCTTAATTACAAAAACAGACTACGAAAAAGAAACCGGCCATAAAATAAAAGTAGAAGTTTTCAATGGGTGCGGTGAAGAAAATGTGGCAAGTATGTTTACTGACTTTTTTAGAACTGAAGGATTTGATGTACTAAATTCAGGAAATGCTGACCACTTTGGATATCCAAATACTCAAGTTATTTTACGGCAGGGTGAACGCGAAATTGCTGAAGAAGTAGCCAAATCCCTAAAAATCGATTTTCCAGATATAATCATAAAAAAAGACCCATATCTGTTTATTGATGTAACTATTATCATCGGAAATGATTGGGATAACTTAGACTCATTCGGAGATGTTATAAAATTCAACCCTATTTTCTAATTTTCATTCAAAACGAAATCCATAATGACTAAAAAACAAGTTAAAAACGAACCTGCAAAGGATATTGCACTTAAAATATCTGAATTAATAGCAAGTAAAAAAGGTAACAACATTAAAATTTTTGATGTCCGCAAACTTACTACACTTACTGATTTTTTTATAGTTTGTTCATCAGAATCAAATCCACAAACAATGGCGATTGTTAATACTGTTGTAAACGAAATGAAAAAGGATGATATCCGTCCATGGCATGTTGAGGGGATGGAACATCAGCAGTGGATTTTGATTGATTATGTGAATATTGTTGTCCATATTTTTAAAGATGATGTCCGAGATTATTACGAAATTGAACGATTGTGGGCTGATGCGGAGATTACAACCGTTGAAGATGAACAGGATAAATGAAAGATAACATAATATCCAAAATTGAACTTGCTTTAAAATCGTTAGATTTTCCGATTCATAAAATTACTGTTGAAATTCCACGAAATCCAGACCACGGCGATTTTTCAACAAACATTGCTATGACTTTGGTTAAGGTTGTAAAACAAGCACCACAGAAAATTGCACAACAAATTATTCAGCAACTTTTTAATGACAACAACGATAATTTTTTCGAAGATATTACCCTCGCAGGACCTGGATTTATCAACTTCAAAATTAATCCGAATTTTGTGAACTCACAATTGAAAGATATTTTAGTTAAATCCGAGAATTATGGGAAATCAGAAATTGGAAATGGACAAACAGTTTTAGTTGAGTTTGTTAGTGCAAATCCCACAGGACCATTAACTGTCGGACACGGCAGAGGTGCAATCTTAGGGGATACTGTCGGAAATATTCTTGAGTGGAATGGATACACCGTTCAACGAGAGTATTATTTTAACGATGCCGGAAGGCAGATGCGAGTTTTAGCTCAATCAGTTTATGCTCGATATTTAGAGACTCTTGGAGAATCATTTACATTTCCCGAAGACGGATATCAGGGAGAATACATTCATGATATTGCTCGGACTATTTTTCAAAAACACGGTGATTCTCTCAAAGATCAATCAGATTCTGAGATATTTAAGAAAACTGCTGAATCAATCATATTCGAAGATATTAAGAAATCCTTATCAAATCTCGGAGTAATATTCGATACATTTTTCAACGAGCATACTTTGTATGATTCCGGTGAGATTGAAGAAGTTTTGAATGTGTTTCGGGATAAAAAACTACTCTACGAAAAAGATAATGCAACTTGGTTTAAAGGCACTGCGGTTGGGCGAAATGTTGATAAAGTCCTTATCAAAAGCACAGGTGAACCAACCTACCGTTTACCAGATATCGCCTATCACCAAAATAAATTTCGACGAAATTACGATTTAATTGTGGATGTATTTGGAGCAGACCACGCCGATACTATTCCTGATGTAATAGCTGGGATTAAAGAACTTGATTTTTCCGATGAAAAAATGAAAGTATTGATTCACCAATTTGTTACAATAATGAAAGATGGTGTTCAAGTGAAAATGTCCACTCGAAAAGCCACTTTTATAACTCTTGATGAACTGTCGAATGATGTTGGAGTTGATGTCGTTCGGTATTTTTTCTTGATGCGAGGGATGAATACACATCTGAATTTCGACATCAATCTTGCGAAAAATCAATCAGATGAAAATCCAGTTTTTTATCTGCAATATGCTCACGCAAGAGTGTGCAATATCTTGAAAAGAGCAGAAGCATTTGGTCATCAGTTAAATTCTGCAGTAGATTTATCATTATTGAATGAAGATATTGAAAATCAACTGATCAGGAAATTGCTAGAATTCCCCGAAGTAGTTACAAATTCTGCAGAATCACTTGAGCCACAACCAATTGCAAATTATTTGAATGATTTGTCGGGATTTTTTCATAAATTTTACGCTCATCACCGCGTTATATCAGACGATAACGAACTTACTGAAGCTCGTTTACTTCTAACTAAATCTGTGAAAATTGTTTTGGCAAACGGTTTAAAGATTCTCGGGATTTCTGCGCCGGAAAGGATGTAAAATGGCAGATATTTTTCAACAATTATTCCCATTTTTTCTTTTAGCATTTTCATCGTTATTTACGCTTGTAAATCCTATTGGGCTCAGTCCAACATTTCTATCGTTAATTTCAGATTTTGGCGAACATGAAAAGAAGAGAATTACCAGGAAAGGAATAATTACAGCAACTGTTGTATTAATTATTTTTTCTTTAATTGGAAATTTAATTTTCTCATTTTTTGGGATTACGCTCCACGCCTTTAGAATTGCGGGTGGAATTTTATTCTTCAAAATTGGTCTCAATATGTTAGAATCTAAAGTCTCCAGAACTAAGTCCACTCCAAAGGAATCTGAGGAAGCACAAAGTAAAGATGAAATTGCATATACACCAATTGGGATTCCACTTATCGCAGGTCCCGGAGCAATTACATCAGTTATGATTTTATCTTCTGAAGCGTCAACGGTATCAATGAAAATCGTATTTTTCTCAACTATTTTTATAGTTATGATTTTAACCTATTTCATTTTTATGACTGCTGATTATATGTCAAAAAGATTTGGGACTACCGGTTTACGCATTTTGCAACGAATTATGGGATTGATTCTGATGGTGATCGCTGTGCAATTTGTAATTGATGGGCTAACACCAGTTATTAAAGGTTGGATAGGAACAATTTAACTTAATTCTAAAATCGATGTTCGTTAATCGATATTCAAAAAATAAGGGCAAGTTTGCACTCGCCCTTACGATTAGTCCTGAAACCTTCACAACAAAAATGACGAAGCTC
Organism: Fidelibacterota bacterium; assembly: GCA_014381725.1. GTDB lineage: Bacteria > Fidelibacterota > Marinisomatia > SCGC-AAA003-L08 > JACNLC01 > JACNLC01. Next base: position 73,608 of record JACNLC010000040.1, read on the forward strand.
TGAACTTGATTTATTTCGTCTGTTCGTCCGTTCGTTGTTTATTTTTCAATTTTCTCCTACTTCAACAACAACATCTTCTGAGTACTTACATCTTCACCAGCTGTCATTCTAACAAAATATAATCCACTTGGTTGATTATCTGCATTCCAAGTTATTTGATGATAACCAGCTTCTACTTGTTCGTTTACCAATGTTTCTACAAGTTTACCAGCAATGTTGTAAATTTGTAGAGACAAACGGCCGTTTGTCTCTACCGCATAGTTAATTGTTGTTGTCGGATTAAATGGATTTGGATAGTTTTGAGATAAACTATATTCATCTGGAATCACTACTGCTCTAAGAAGTATCGGATCAATATCATTTCCTATGATTCCGTTAATCTCAAATGTAAGATTATCTAATACTTCTATCTCTGTATTAGTTTCAGATTGATAAACTCTAAAACTAAGTTCATCTCCATTTTCTCCGTATGTCATTAGGTTAATGGTGTAACTATCTGTTAATGGGAAGTAAGTTGGAACTGCTGTTCCTCTGCACTCTCCATTCACAAATACTCCTAATTGATCATCTTCTGATATCTGTATTCCATCAATCTCAACATCTGCTGTAATCGTCATATTATGCTCAAATTGGTGTGGATTGACTGACCAATGGAAATCTATAGAAGCTTCATCATTCCTAACCAATCCATCAGGAATACCATAAATAAGTGTCGCTGATGCATTCATATTAATCATATAGCCATCGCCTGGATTTAGAGAATCCATTCCGTACCAGCCAAAACCTTCGTAATAGGTGGCAAACTCAGTTTGGCTTTTTATTAGATTAGCATTTTCTCCTATACTTGCTAAAGCACTCTCTAAATTATTTAGAGCTTGTGGCAAGTATCCAATCCAATTCCAACCACTTGATAGAGCAATTGGAATGTTTTGGTAATCTACTGCAGTTCCTTCAAGTACTAAATCTGCTGATGTAGTCATCTGAATCATATACATACTCGTAACATCAATCGCATCAAGCCCGTACCAACCGAAACCTTCGTAATAGGTGGCAAATTCAGTCTGATTTTTAATTAGAGTAGCGTTTTCACCAAGTGAATACAATACATTGTCCAAACTCATATCATCATTTTCAATATTTATTGAAAACCAATTCCACCCAGTTGCAAGAGGAATCGTTTGAGTTACAAAATCATTTACTTCATTCACTGTAATCGTTACATACGCGGGACTCGGCGAGTCAAATTCACCATCATTCGCAATGAAAGAAAATGTGTCATAGCCAAAATAATCCGCATTCGGCGTGTAAGTCAAATTCGGTGCATCACCCGATAATGTACCATAAATTGGTTCTTCCACAATGATAAATGTCAAATTATCGCCTTCTGCATCATCCGCTGTCAAAATAATCTCAACTGCAGTGTCTTCGTTCGTTTCAACTTCCATGCCATTCGCAATCGGTGGCGTATTGTCAATCACATCGTTTACAACAATTTGCACCAACGCGATTTCCGAATCCAACATTCCGTCACTGACATAATAATAAAATCCATCTACACCATACCAATCAGCATCTGGAGTGTAAGTCAGATTGGGTAAATCGCCTGAAAGTGTTCCGTGTTCGGGAAGTAATTCTGGCAAATGGAGAAAATATGTCAACCAATCGCCATCAGCATCGCTACCAGTGAGTGTAATCTCAACCGCAACATCTTCATCGGTGGCAACATAAATATTATAAGCGATTGGCGGGTTATTTACATAACAGACACCTAAGGCACCCATATTTGTACCATTTTCACCAGTCCCGACACAAGGTGAATTCTCTGTTAGATGATAATCATAGTTTTCGACATCGCAAAAAAGCGGGTCCGCGTCAATATTCCCTGTTCCATCCCAACCACCTTGAATATCGCTGTAAGATACATTTGATCCTGTACCCCACCAACTATCATATTCAATTTGAGATGGCGTATTGTCCCATACAATCGAATTGATAATATCTGTTTCTGAGTAATAAGGTAAAACTCCACCACCAGCATCATACGGATTTTCTGCAGAATTATTGACAATAGTGCAATTGGTGATTTCAGTTTCTGTATAATTTAAGAAAAATCCTCCACCTTGTAGACTTGCAGAATTTCCAACAACTTCAACATTTTCCAATTTAAGAACAGGAGAATTAATTGAATAAACAGCTCCTCCATTTCCATTAGCAGAATTATTATTTATTTTTGATGAATTAACAGAAATATTTGATGTGTAAGAAACATATATTGCACCTCCGTGTTGACTTGATATATTTTCATTTATTTCGGAATTTTCAAATGAAGAATTTTCTGAAAAATAAATAAAAACTGCACCTCCATCAACACTTGCAGAATTATTTTCCATAGTTACACCATCAAAATTCGCACCAGGACTGTAATCCAATAAAACCGCACCTCCGTTGTTAACAGTTGTGTTTCCGCTTATTTCACAATTCAAAAATGTAGGAGTTAATAAGTCATACACATATATACCACCACCACTATGAGTAGAACTATTATTGTTGATTAATGAGTTTTCGCAAGTTGGACTTTCACTATTGTAAAAATAAATTCCTCCACCATCATAATTAGAAGTATTCCCCACTATTTCACAATTGATTAAATGAGCATTATCGGTAAAATAAGTTGATAAGCCACCACCGCTCAAACCCTCGTTATTTGTAATGATTACTTCACTCAAAGTCGCATTATCTGAATAATCAAAATAAACTCCTCCACCATGATGTGAAGATATATTTTCACTAACTGTAACCGAACTTGTATTTGAATTTTCAGAGTAGTAATAAAAAATACCTGCACCCTGATAAGCTGAATTGCCAGTGATTATCAAATCTGAAATTGTTGGACTTGGAACATAATACAAATATAACCCACCACCATTCCCTTGAATTGATTTATTATTGATTATAGTTGCTCCCGATAAATCCAAATTACTGGTTTCATAGATGTAAATTCCTCCTCCACTTTCTGGCGCTGTATTGTTAGAAACTGTTACACCAGAAAATGAAGTTTGAGATTCTGAAATGAATATTCCTGCTCCGGAATCATCAACGATATTTGAATCAACCACAACATTTGTTAAGAATAAATCTGACCCACCTTCGGCGAATATCCCACCACCCCTATAAGCATTGTTATGAGATATAGTTGTATTTTCCAATGACGGACTTGAATTATCTTCGCACAATATACCACCTCCATCAACAGTTGCTATATTACCTGATATGGTGCATCCACTTAATGTAGCGTTTGAATTATTTTTACAAACTAATCCACCACCTTTGTAACCTACATTATTGATAAAAGATACATTTGTTAGTATTGGGTTAGAACCACTGTAACATAACATTCCACCTGCATACTGTTCGCTAGAGTTTCCTGAAAAAATACAATCATTTAATATTGGACTAGAATTATTTCCACAAAGTAATCCACCAACGGTGTAACCAACATTTTCTAAAAATGTTACTCTTGTCAAAGTTGGGTTAGAATTATTTTGGCAAACCATTCCACCGCCTTGCAAGTAAGAATCACTATCTTTGATAGTTACATCTAAAATAGTTGGGCTTGCGTTATTACAATACACAGCACCCATACTGTAATCCGAGCCGTTAACTATTGTAAGTTGTTCTGCAGATGAGTTTTCTGTATTCTCAAATATTAAAATAGTTGAGTTTTCCTCTCCATCCAATATTGTGATTTCTTCACCTGCACCCACAAGTGAAACCCAATCAACCATAGTTAGTGGGAATTGTTCGCCATTTGTAGAAGCAGAGTAAGTGCCTGCTTCTAAATGAATTACTACAGGATTTTCTGAAGAACCGTAAACTAAACTCATTGCATAAGCTATTGTTAAAAATGGTGAACTTTCTGAACCATCATTGTCATCACTTCCGTTGATAGAAACGAACACATCGTTTGTGATTGCTTCAGCTTCACCATTACCACCACCAAAATCAAAAGTAGAATTATCAGAATTAGCCCAATAATTGGATACTTCTTCTTCATCTGAATTATACACATCAAAAAATCCATTAGACATATCAATTGTAGTTTCATAACCTTCAATAATTATAGAATTACCTGATTCTGCCCAGTTATCATCAAAAATATTGTCAGTAAAATTGAGTGAATCCTCACGATTAACTTGATAAATTGCAGAACTCCAATTATTTCTTGTTTCGTCAAAATCAATTCCAGTGCCCTCATAACCGTAAACTGCTCCACCACTATTAACTCGGTCTTCTGAACCAGAATCTCCATTATTTTTAAAGTGGTTATTATTTACATTTGGATAAGTATTCATTATCATCATTCCACCACCAACTGTTTTTTGTGTTTGTTGGGGACCATTTGGAGTATCAATGGTTTTCTGTACTTTAGTACCTTTACCACCTCTTACAGTAAAACCCGTAAATTCAGTTCGGATATCATCATCAATGCGATTGCTACCGTTCAAAAACAGAACACAACTTCCATAAGTAGAACCAGATGGTGCTGAGCTACCATCAATTATTGTATTCTCCCTATGAGAAATATCTCCGTCAATAATATAGTGACTTGCAAGAATGATGTTTTTATCTAAAGTTAAATTCTCAAAATAAGTTCCATCTGCAACAAGAACAGTATCGCCCTCTGCAGCAACATTAATTCCGAGTTGTATTGTGTTAAAATCACCGGGAATATTTATAATTGTTGCGTTTAGAATAGAAATCAAAAAAACAAGTAGTTGAATAATTATTAGCTTTTTCATTGGTAAATCTCCTAATCTTAATGTATTAAGTTACTAAAGCTTTGAATATTATTGTGAATATTATTTTTCACCAACACAATAAAACACTGTTCCATCATTGCAAAAATCCATTTTGTAAACTAATATTCGGTGGTAATATAGAATGTTTTAGGTTTATATACTGTGATTATACTCACAATATTTCATATGAATAAACAGCAATGAGCTTGTGCAAATTTAAACTAAGCATCCTTGTAACTTTACTAACAACGAACACACCGAAACTATGAACTTGTTTTATTTTCGTCTTTTCGCTAATTCGTCGTTAACTTAATCTATATTCTGTATAATTGTAGAATGAACATTATTGGATAAGAAGTTCTTGGCATGGTCAGAGTTTGATATTGCTTTTGATCGATTTAACATAATATTTTTAGCAATATCTTGACAAATTTTTGCTTCATCAGAGTTTTCTATCGAAAAATATATTTTAGCCATCATCCACCATTCCAAAAAAGGATTTTTGTTATTAGGAATTTCCTCTAACCTTTTTCGTAAAGATAATATAGCATCATTTTCTATTGTTTCTGTTTTAGATTCGACATACAAAGATGTAAGTTCTGGTAAAATGTTTTCTTCAACAATATTCAGCTTCTTGCTGAGTTTCTTTACTTTTTCTATTATTTTTCGTGCTTTTCTATACTTTTCTTTTTGGATATACACAATTGATAAAGCTTGCATAGCTTTCATAACAAATACTCGTTGTTCAGCTATCTGGAAATAATCAATACTTTCATCATACTCATCAATAGCATCAGAATATTCTTCCTCGTACAGTTGAACTAAACTATTCAACATATGATATTTCCCTAAAAGGAATGGTTGATTAAATTCTTCCAAAATTGGATGAGCTTCAACTAAGTAGTTTTCTGCATCTTCAAAAAGTCCTAATTCAATATAATTTTCTGCAATAATCATTAAAACACGACCTTCAAAATTTCTCATTTTCTGAGAACGAAATTTCCCTAAAGCTTTCTGAGCATGTACAATCGATTGTGAATAATCACCAAAACTGTGATATACATTACTCATTCCTGCGTCAGTAATGGCTATAGCTTTTTCTTCCTCAAGTTCTTCTTTTATTTTTAAAGATCTTTGGTGATATTCTAATGCTTTAGTTGGTTCTGTAAGTGTATAGCATGATGCAAGATTATTGAGTGTTTTAGCTTCTGCATATTTGTCATCTAATTTGATTTGCATTTTAAGGGACTTTTCATAATACCTAATTGCCTTTGGATACTGGCCTAAATCCTTAAAGACAATTCCTAAACAATTGTAAACCGATGCAATCCCTTGTTTATTATCGTGGCCTTCTGCAATGTCTAATGCGGTTTCTAAACCCTCTTCCGCCTCTTCAAAATGCCCCATACGATGATGAACCATTGCTAATTGTGCGTGAGCATCGCTAAAATCTGAGTCAAGTTCAATAGCTTTTTTGAACAGATCTTCCATTTCCTTTAAATCATCTTTTGAGCGTTGGATATCGAAAAGATATTTTGCTTTTGAATAACATTCAAGTGCTTTAGGATTTTCACTTAACTTGGTTTCAAATGATTTACTTAACTGGTTTGAAATCTCAACATCAAACAAATGTGCTGTTTGTTTAACAATCTCTCCACGAATCTGTTTGATATTAACAATAGTAGTTTTCCATTTTTTACTCCAAATAATATCACCACTATTAGTATCAAGCATTTCGATAGACAAATTTATGTCATCACCAGATTTAAGTAAGTGACCTGATAAAATTGTATCTACTTGTAAATCTCGAGCAATATCTGGTTTAGATAATTGAGTGTCTTTATAAGAAATTATATCAGAAAATTGAGCAGTTCTAATACTATCAATTTTTTGATAATCAGAAATTAGATTTTCAGTTAAATTGTAGCAGAAGAATTCGCTTTCTGCATCTCCAAGATTTTGAAAATATAATATCCCAATTGATTCTGTTTCTTTAATTTGATACTCGTTTATATCAACAAAATTTATCCCGCGTTCAATCTGAATTTTACGAAGTTGTTGCTCTGTTTCAGATTTCCAATCCTGCTTATTCAAATATACTTTATAAATTGGTTCTGGGTTAGAGATATTTTTGAGTTTTATATAACCCATTTCTCTTGTTAATATTTTATCACTTTTTACTCTTTGTAAAACCGCATTGCTGATCGCAATCCCACCGGGAGTAGCTATGGGTTCAATTCTTGCACACAAATTAACATCGTGACCAAAAAGATCAGTATCTTTTTCAATAGCTTCACCTTCGTGAATTCCAATCCGTATATTTACTTGATCTTCTTTTCTAGAAACTTCGTTTCTTCTTTTTAGTTGGTTTTGAATTTCTATACCTGCATTTACTGTATCTACACTTGAGGCAAATTCACAGAAATACGCATCTCCAATGGTTTTGATAACACGACCGCCGTAGTTTGCTAAAATTGGTTCTATAATGTTGTTATGTTGATCTAATAATTGAAGTGCATGGGTCTCGTTTTTATTAATCATACGGCTATAACCTACAATATCGGTAAACATAATTGATATATTTCTTTTTTCCGTACTCATAATTAATTTGTGTCAGTTGATTAATTTTATGTAATCACAGGTTGGTGAAATTAGACATAATATCTAAAGTTAGACAAGAATCTTGTTAAGAAAATGTAAATAAAAAACCCATCAATTTTAAAGATGGGTTTTAAAACTAAAAATTAGCAATTCTTTATCTATCATAAATCAAAACTGTAGAGCCGTTAACCTCAAGCATATACCCAAAACCAGGTTCCATTACATCTAAGCCATACCAACCAAAATCACTGTAATATGTTGCAAAACCATACTGATTTTTTATTAGTGTCCCAAAATCGCCAATACTAATCAATGCATCATTCAAATCACTTGATGTTTGTGGAAGATAACTAATCCAACTCCAACCTTCTTGAAGATAAATAGGCATTGTTGTAACATTGACAACTGTACCTGTAAAACTCAATAATGTAGAATTTGCAGATTTCAACATATACATACTAGTTATATCGAATGAATCAAAACCATACCAACCATAATCATCATAGTAAGTTGCAAAGTTGCTTTGATTTTTAATTAGTATTCCTGCATTTGCTATTGACGATAGAACATTATTCAAACTCAAATCTTCATCAACCACATTAAGTGAAAACCAACTCCAACCTTCAGAGATGTTGATACTTTGACTTACAATTGGTAATCCTTGATTATAGTAATTAGCTCCAATATCACTTATCGTTCCATCAGGGTCAACTATAGGTGGGTCACCAGCATCTATACAAGGTGAAGTTTCGTTATAAGTAAAATCAAAGTTATTAGCATCTACAAATTGAGCATCTTCAAAGATATTGCCTGTACCTGGTGAAGGTTCAAACTGAACCCATTCACCGCCTCAGCCAAAGCAATCTTTCATATAATCGCCAATTCTGTTATCCCAAGTATTACAGTATGAAATATGATAAACTGCATTACTGTCAATCATTGCAATTCCATAATCACTTCCAGACACATTGCAATTTGTTACAGTTACTTCTGTAAAATCTCCAGCTTGAATCCCACGAGAGTTATTGTGAAAATTACAGTTAACAATCTCACCCTGCGCAATTCCTGTAAAGTTGATTCCAGTATCAGAACCGTTAATCACAGAACAGTGTTTTATTGTGATTGTGCCTACTGCGTCTCCTTCACCGTATGCCCAAATTCCTGCACCATCTTTTAAGTCAATTACAGCACCATTACCATCAATATACATAGATTCTTCAAAAGTCCCAATTCCTCCTGTGTAAATACTGTCTGGATTGAGTACTAGATATTTATCAAATCCATTTGCTGGGCCTGCATTTTGATATGCATCATATAGACTTTCGGTTAATCCAAAAGAAATAACTAAAAACACTATTGCTAAACTTTTATAAAAATTCATCAAATTTCCTTGTCATAATAAAAACCTTGCGAAGAATAAACTTCGCAAGGTTTTTGTGTTATTTTATAAAACCAACTTACTTCATTAAGAGCATCTTTTGTGTTTGAGTAAAACCATCCGCTGTAAGTTTTACAATATAAACTCCAGATGCAAAATCATCTGCATTCCATACAACCGAATGATAACCTGCATCCAATTGTCCAGTTACCAAAGTTTCTACTAATTGACCGTTTACATTGTAAATAGCAAGTAACACGGAACTGGTAGCTTGGAGTTGGTAGCTAATCGTTGTACTCGGATTAAACGGATTTGGATAGTTCTGTGATAAACTATAGTCTTCAGGAAGTGATAATGTTCTTAATAAAACTGGTTCTATATCGTTTCCTATTATTCCGTTAACTTCAAAGGTTAGATGATCAAGTATATCAAGTTCTGTATCGTTAGCTTCTTGATAAACTCTAAAACTCAGTTCTTCTCCATCGTTTCCATAAACCATCAAGTTTGCTGTGTATGAGTCTGTTAATGGGAAGTATGTTGATTCTACTACTCCTCTAACTTCGTCATCAACAAATACAGCTAATTGGCTTCCTGCTTCTAGCTCTGCTGTTATTGCCATATTGTATTCAAATTGATGTGGATTAACACTCCAATGAAGTTCTTTAGTTTCTTCATTATCGTAAATTTTAGCCACATTAGATGGAATACCATAAATCAGTTGAGCATCGGCATTCATTTGTAGCATAAAGCCATCACCAGGAATCATATCATTTAGGCCATTACCACTATACCATCCAAATTCATCATAGTAATTTGCATAGCTAGTTTGGTTTTTAATAAATGCTCCGTTTGGTTCAATACTTGCTAATGCATCATTCAGATTATTAGGTGTTTGAGGTAAATAACCAATCCAATTCCAACCACCTAAAAGATCAATTGGAGTATTTTGGAAGTTAACTGGTGCTCCTATAAATGATAAAAGACCGTCTACATTCATCTGAAGCATATACATACTTGTAACGGCAAAATCATCCAGCCCATTACCACTATACCATCCAAAATCATCGTAGTAATTTGCATAACCACTTTGGTTTTTAATGAATGTTGCACTGTTTCCAAGTGATGATAATACAGTATTAAGATCCATTTCTGTATTCTCTATATTTATAGAAAACCAATTCCATCCAGCAATAAAGTCTAAATTAATGGTTTCAGCACCAGAAGCATTAAATTCAAAAGGAGTTAAATCATTGCCTATAATATCATTCGCCACAAAATTAATTGTCTCAATTACATTTTCAAATATTACATCTTGAGAATAATCATAAGCTTTAAATGTGATAGTCTCTCCACTGCTTTCGTTGCTGTAAATCATTAAATTTACAGTATAACTTCCTGTTAATGGGAAGTAACTTGGAGATGCAACTCCCCTTACTTCATCACCTACAAATGCACCAACCATATCATTTTCGTCAAATGATTCTTCACCTTCGATAAACAACAATCCAGTCAATGTTAGATTGTATTCAAATCCAGGGACATGTACTTCCCAATCTGGGCAATTAACACAATCTGATACAACAAGAGTAACTGGAAGTGTTTCATATCCACCATTTGAGTTGATGAGAAGATCCGTAGTATATGTTCCTGGGTTAAGTCCATCTGAGGAAAATGTAGCTACAATATTGTCTGTTTCTTCAAAATCACATTCACCAATTGGAGGATAGACAGATAACCAATCAGCATTTTCACCCACTTCAAGTTCATAGCTTAATGTTGATTCATCTTCACCAATATTGGTAATTTCAAAGTTAACCGTTGAACTTTGGTTTATTGGCATTTCATTGTCCAAAGAACTTACATTCACCGCTAATTGTGGTTGTGGACCAGGTTCGCCAACAGTGAGAGAAATCGGTACTATTACATCCACTCCAACACTATTTTCAATAATCATCTCGGCTGTATAGGTTGCTCCAAATTCTAACTCAGAAGTATTAAAGCTAACTTCAATGTTATCTGTTTCACCACCATTTAGACTGCCAGAACTTTGGCTAATATCCATCCAAGAAATAGGAGGAGCTACATCAACTTCAAATGTTGTTGAACCTTCTGTACCAGAATCCAAAGTCCAATTCAAAAATACAGTTCCATCATTAGCTGTGATTGTTAAATAATCACCATTCCAACCATCACCATAAGAATCTGTAGCATTTACAGTATAAATACCATTATCAAGTGATGCATTTCCATTATATGGAGCACCACCAGAAGCAATGAAATTTCCAAATGCATCAATAATTGTCCAACCAGTTTCGTACTGCCAAGTACCGCCATCACAAACAATAGTTACATCAACTGCTCGTGAATTTGGTTCATTATTTTGGTTAATCACATCTTGAGTTGTAGATTTAGGGATTACTAATCCGTCAGCAATTTGTTGTTTTTTATAAATATCAGCTTCAACATCAGTTTGATAATCATTCTCTGCTGATGCAGTTCTATCAGCTGATTCAATTAAATTGATGCTGTATACAACACTACTACCACCTGTATTAGATAATGCTAAATTTTCTGTGGTTGTTTCGTTTACATTTAAGTTAACATTAAATGATTGTGGATTAACTACAAAATTCGCCGGTGTTGGAACACCGACTGGTGGGAAAATAATGTAATCTACCCAAGCACAATCAGAGCCGTTACTTACAGAGCCATCTTTGTAATACTCCCAAGTAAAAGTATGTTCACCATAAGTAACGGGGTAAGATACTTCACCCCAAGCCACTTCTCCAGCCCATTCATCTTGCAAAGAACCATCAATGTAAAATTTTAAATAGTCATAATTATCTTCTGATGAAACCTTCCTGAAAAAACTTATTTGATCCGAAGTAGTCACGCTGAGTGTAACAGCTAATTCAGAAGTTGTATTGTCAGAATTATTAGTTGATTTTGCAGAGTAACTTCCTTCATAAGCATCACCAGAAATTTCCCAATCGGTTTCCCAAGGATACATTGAAAAGTAGCCAGTTTCAAAGTCTTCTAAACATAGTCCAACTGAAAGTGAAAAACTACCGCTTGTAGAATAATCATTATCAGCAGTTATTCCAACTCCAAAATTAACATTATGACCAATTTCTGCATCTGCAGAAACTGTTACATTAAATGTTACATTCCCAGTAGATCCACCACCAAGTGATGCTAACTCATCTGAACTTGAGTTAATTGTTAAAAACTCATCAGTAGTTGACAGGATTGCGGCAATATTATTCGCAACAGCTCCACCATCATTAATTAGTGGAACAACTAAATCAGCAGTTTCACCCGGATCAAGTCTTCCATTTCCATCATCATCATTAGTAACACCAACTGAGCCAAGTGTGATTACAGGAGCAAAAGCAGTCATATTCATATTGTTTTCCCATACATCTTCAGTAGCTGTAATTGTTACATCAAAACTAAAGTTGTGATCATCAGGAACATTGTTCATAACACCAAATGTAAAAGCATCTTGTACAGTAACAACTTCATCGACACCGATATTGCCAATCATCTCAGAAGCATCTGACAAAACTATAAATGAATCTGTTGTCATAATAGAAACTGATAAGTTTGTTGCTGGATCGCTTCCAACATTTTTGAAAGATACATCCAAAGTTACTGTCTCACCAAATTCAATTATATCATCACCACCAGCGTTGATAACAAACTCATCAATTGTAACGAATGGGCCATCAAGAGGAGCTACAAGCACTTGCTCAATATAAGGTTGATATTGCGGTTTTGTAACTAAAATATCAGCCATTCCTGAATTTGTAATCGGTATAATCGGTATTGAAACAACACCTGAACCATCTACTAAAGCTGTACCACGAAGTTCACCTTCAAACGAAATAGCTACATAAGAACCCGGATCAGCTTGGACTTCAAAATAATCAATTCCAATCGGAAGAATATCCATATAATCAACATCATTCAATTCACCTTGTGTTTGATAAATTACCAGTGAAGGATCACCTAAAAGGTTGTATGCTTCCCAATAATATTCCGGACTTGAATGCTGTGGATAACCTTGAATATCAACTTCAGTAACAGCAAGATTACCAATAAAAACTAACCCATCAGCTGTAACATAGTCCGTTACAAAAGGGCCATCATAAACACCCCAAGAAGTTTCTTCATAAGATGGTACATATCCATTATTGTCGCCAGATATTGGAAACGCACCTACTGCCCAATAAAAATCTTCAAACCAGTATGATGAAGGGGATGAACCAATATATGCTACAGCACCTGCATTAGCTTTTCTCATCCAAGTTTCACCAATACACTCACCATAACCAAAATCTGCTGCCAAACAACAGTTACCAACTGCTAATGGATATTGACCATTATTTGAAAATGAATTTACATCAGATTGTGAGAGAGATGGGTCACCCCAAGAAGTTTCACTGCAATGTGCAGTATAGTTAATAAAACCAACACCATCGTCAACTGTATCATAACACCCACCATAGCTGGTAAGATAATCATTTACTTGACTAAATCCATTTGCTGTGTTCCAATAATTTTCTGTTCCATATTGTACAGTAGGTTGACCAACTGCAGGATTCCAAGATCCATCCGCTCCTGCAATTAAAGTAACTCTATCCAAAAATGATGGATCAGAGAATTCATACTTTTCATAATACAAAGTTTTGTCTATCTGTACTTGTAGCTGACTTGTAGTTGTAGCAGAAAAACGACCATAGTACATTTCAGGGAAAATATCGCCGTCAACACTACCGTAATAAAGGTCAGTTTTTTTACCTGATGATGAACCTGTGGCTGATGCAGGAATCTGCTGGACATCACCCACAAATAAAATAAATGATGGTGCAGGATCATCTGGTGTACCAGCATTGTAGTAACCATTAATCCAGTTTTGAATACTACCAACAGAAGAACCGATTTCATTAGTATATCCAGTAATAACTTCAAAACCTTTTTTAGTTTTCCAATCAATAAATGGTTGTAAAATATTCTCAAACATCGGATCAGAAACAATCAAGTATTTCACTGGATATTTTGTTAGATCAGGATGATCAGGATAATCTCTACCGTTGTTATTCAAAATTGAAGCATAAATTGCTTCGAAATATGGTGAGTATGTTGAAGCTTTAATATTTTCAGTTCTAGCAATATCACTTCCATCAAACTGTACTTCAACTTCTATGTCATTGTAAACTCTTATCATTCCAGTAACAGGATTATACTGCACTGGGGCTACAACTAATCTAGCTAATCTCATTCCTCTCATAACACCAAGAATTTCAACAGATGCTAAATCGTGGCTTGAATATTTATCATTTGAATATACTTCCTGATTATATTCAAATACTACAGTTGCAGGATCAACACTTTTAGAAAGTGATGGTTGAGTTGGCATCAATGGATTTGATATGTCAAAATCACTCAATCTGTATTCGGAAACTGTGTAGTTTACAACTTTTGCTGAGACTTCTGCACCAAATGGAATTTCAATCAGTTCTTTAGAAGCTGGTAGTTTAGGTGTACCTATTTCACCAATTGAAAATGTGTTTGGAATAAATATCTCATTGAACAAACCTCTGTCTGATTCTACTTGAAAAGTAGTAATTCCTGTGTAAGTAAATGTAGTTACAAGTTTATCATAACTATTTTTCTGTATCAGGACAGAACTGTCTGTTCTTTCTAGGTCTATATTAAAACTCGCTGCAAAAACCATTGCAGTTAGAGCAAACATAGATGTTAAGATTAATAAATACTTCTTCATTATTTTCTCCTTTTTACTTGTTTATAAATATTATACAAAATATTACTGGTAAATAATAACAAAGTTACGTGGTTATTCGATAACCTTTATTTGTAACAGTATGTAAACGAATATTTACAGGTCAATAATTAATAATTGGGATTAATCCTCTTATCTTTTTATGAATACTCTAGACTTGAAAGTCGGTTGAAGTGGTCTCGTCCTTAAGTCCTATTTACTTTATTAAAAAATAAGGGCAGTTTGCACTCGCCCTTACGATTAGTTTTTAAACCTTCACAACGAAATCACCCACCTGAAAAACGTTGGCGGACAAGCCGAAGTTACGAACTTGATTTATTTCGTGTGTTCGTCCGTTCGTTGTTTATTTTTCAATTTTCTCCTACTTCAACAACAACATCTTCTGAGTACTTACATCTTCACCAGCTGTCATTCTAACAAAATATAATCCACTTGGTTGATTATCTGCATTCCAAGTTATTTGATGATAACCAGCTTCTACTTGTTCGTTTACCAATGTTTCTACAAGTTTACCAGCAATGTTGTAAATTTGTAGAGACAAACGGCCGTTTGTCTCTACCGCATAGTTAATTGTTGTTGTCGGATTAAATGGATTTGGATAGTTTTGAGATAAACTATATTCATCTGGAATCACTACTGCTCTAAGAAGTATCGGATCAATATCATTTCCTATGATTCCGTTAATCTCAAATGTAAGATTATCTAATACTTCTATCTCTGTATTAGTTTCAGATTGATAAACTCTAAAACTAAGTTCATCTCCATTTTCTCCGTATGTCATTAGGTTAATGGTGTAACTATCTGTTAATGGGAAGTAAGTTGGAACTGCTGTTCCTCTGCACTCTCCATTCACAAATACTCCTAATTGATCATCTTCTGATATCTGTATTCCATCAATCTCAACATCTGCTGTAATCGTCATATTATGCTCAAAT